>DQUJ01000159.1 GCA_015662325.1 Leucothrix mucor
CGCTCTATAAAGCCAGAAATATTGGTGCTAATCGGTATTTGTACACATTTGGGTTGTTCTCCAACCTACCGTCCTGAAGTAGCAGCGGCGGATATGGGTGCTGATTGGAAGGGTGGTTTCTACTGCCCCTGTCATGGTTCTAGATTTGACCTTGCGGGACGTGTATTTAAAAATGTTCCAGCACCTACAAACTTAGTTGTTCCACCTTATTCTTATAAGAGTGATAACGTGATCTTAGTAGGCGAAGACGGAGGTGCTGCATAATGGCTGCTTATCCTAGAAAAACAGAAGCAACCGGTCTTTTAGGTTGGTTTGATGAGCGCTTTCCAGTTGTTCAAACATGGAAAGACCACATGTCGGAGTATTATGCGCCTAAAAACTTTAACGTATGGTATTACTTTGGCGTTTTAGCGATGTTGGTTTTGGTTATCCAGATTGTTTCTGGCATATTCTTAACCATGCATTACAAGCCAGACACAGGCATGGCATTTGCCTCGGTTGAGTACATCATGCGTGATGTCCCTGGTGGCTGGTTTATCCGCTACATGCATTCCACAGGTGCTTCGGCATTCTTTATTGTGGTCTATTTCCACATGTTCCGTGGCTTGATGTACGGTTCCTACAAAGGCAAGCGAGAGCTCGTCTGGCTGATTGGCATGGTCATCTACCTTGCGTTGATGGCAGAAGCCTTTATGGGTTACTTATTACCTTGGGGTCAAATGTCATTCTGGGGTGCTCAAGTAATTATCAATCTATTCCAAACTATTCCGTTTATAGGCGATGATTTATCCCTCTTTATTCGTGGTGATTTTGTAATCTCTGATCCTACTTTGAATCGCTTATTTGCCTTTCATGTGGCGGCTGTACCGTTAATTTTGGTGGCGTTGGTGTTTGTTCATATCGTTGCATTGCATACCGTCGGTTCAAACAATCCAGACGGTGTTGAAATTAAAGCGCTTAAGAACGAAAAAGGGATTCCGCTTGATGGTATTCCTTTCCACCCTTACTACACAGTGCATGATATTCCAGCGATTGTGGTCTTCTTGATGGTATTCTTTGCGGTTATCTTCTTTATGCCAGAAATGGGCGGTTACTTCTTAGAGCATGCAAACTTCGAGCCTGCTAACCCATTGAAGACACCTGAGCATATTGCACCCGTTTGGTACTTTACGCCGTTTTACACCGTGCTTCGTGCAGTGACCTTGTCACCGTTTATGGGAACGCTGGCGATGTTTGGCGCAATTATCATGTTGTTCTTATTACCTTGGCTTGATCGTAATCCGATTAAATCATGGCGCTACCGAAATACTGCACATATGTTAAACCTTGCAATCTTCGCGGCGGTATTCGTGATTCTTGGTTATTTGGGTGTGAAAGCAGTAACACCTGAATACAAAGAAATGGGTGTGCGCATGACAGAGATTTACTTCTTATTCTTTGCCGTAATATTTGCACACAGTAATGCAGCAAAGCCAGGTCGTTATTTAATCTGGTTTATAGTGCTAGCAGGTATAATTGCAGGCATAGATTTCTGGCGTTTAAATCCAGATGATGCAGTCAGTGCGGCACAGATTAAGTGGCAGTGGGTTTGGCCAATTGGCTATCTCGCATTAACATTATTACTACCTTTCTTAATGCGTGGTTGTAATGCAGAGAAAGCAGTTCCAGAGAGGGTTACGTCATGAGTAATAGTATTCGTAAATGGATCTTTGTTTTAATCGTCCCTATTTTAGTTGTTGGGATTATCGGTAGTGTTGGCGGCGGAGCAGGGCACGGTGTTGCTTTGCAAAGTGCCAATGTTGACTTTAGCGATAAAGCAAGCCTACAACGTGGCGCGCAAAAGTACATGAACTACTGTGCGGGTTGTCATTCTCTGAAATTCAGTCGTTTTAACCGTGTTGCTAAAGACCTTGGCTTAACGGAAGATAATGGCTTTAATGAAGATGATGTTAATACGTTGTTGAAAGATAACTTGATCTTTATTCGTGGCGAAGATGGCAAAAAAGTCAATACAGGCGCTTTAATGGAGACTGCTTATTCGTCTAAAGCGGCAGCAGAAGCGTTCGGTACTAATGTACCTGATCTTTCATTAGTCGGTCGTTCACGTGGCGCAGATTGGATATACAGTTATTTGCACAGTTTTTATCTTGATGATTCACGTCCAATGGGTGTTAACAATACCGTCTTTAAGGATGTGGGCATGCCGCATGTATTAGGCGAGTTACAAGGCTGGCAAACATTGGTTCATCATGAAGATAAAGAGGGACATCATGTTCCACCTACATTAAAGCGCATTAAGCCGGGTAAATTATCAGCAGATGAGTACGATACAGTAGTACATGACTTGACTAATTTCCTTGCATATGTGAGTGAGCCAGCACAGTTATCACGTACTATGTACGGTATATTAACGTTGTTGTTCTTGATTGTATTATTTGGTTTTGCGTATGCATTATCAAAGGAATACTGGAAAGATATTCACTAGAATTAGTGCTAATATCAATTTTCCCTAAATGTAACAATTTAGTATAGAATACAGGGCTGCCTAACCATAGGTGGCCCTTTTAGTTTTAATTTACACCTAGATTTTGCAGGTGAGTACATAAATCTAGGTAATAACACTCAGGAGTGTTTAATGAGTTCAGTTGCAAATCGTCGTTCTGTTATGACTTTATTTTCTTTACCGGATTGTCCGCTGTGTCACAGTGTACGTATCGTTCTGGAAGAAAAAGATATTCAAGCAGATATTATCGAGATAGATCCAAATAACAAACCAGAAGATTTGGCGGATTTAAATCCGTATAACACTGTTCCTACATTAGTTGATCGTGATCTTGTTTTGTACGATGCCCACGTCATTATGGAATATCTCGATGAGCGTTTTCCGCATCCACCTTTAATGTCGGTTGACCCTGTCTCACGCGCACATGCACGTTTAACGTTATTTAGAATCAAAAAAGATTGGCTTTCATTAGTCGGTGATCTAGAAAGTGATGAAAAAGAGCGTATTGATACGGCACGCATTATTTTAAAAGAAAGCGTGATTGCGGCTGCCGAAGTGTTCTCTATTAAGCCTTACTTTTTAAGTAATGACTTCTCATTGGTTGATGCAACCATTGCGCCTATTTTATGGCGCTTACCTAAATACGGCATAGACTTACCACAAGAAGACGGTAAGCCAATTATGGATTACATGGATCGTGTTTTCTCACGTGAATTATTCCAAGAATCATTAACAATGGCAGAACAATCTATTCGTCCTTAATGCTATTGCATTAACCAGTTTGGGTTGTAACACGGGACCTTAAAAATGAAGCTAACTTCTAATAAACCCTATCTTCTTCGCGCTGTTTACGAATGGTTGCTAGATAATAAAGTAACGCCACACATTGTTATTTTTGCGGATCATCCCGAAGCCAATGTACCGCGTCAGTATGTTGAAGATGGTAAAATCATTTTAAACGTTAGCCCAACGGCTGCGCAAAATTTATTGATTGATAATGAAGGTGTTTCATTTAACGCACGTTTTGGTGGAAAACCCTTTTCTATTTATGCGCCTTTGCGGGCTGTATTAGCGTTATATTCTAATGAGAATGGCGAAGGCATGATGTTTGATCCCGAAAATGAAGAAGATCAACCGCCACCCGATGATACGCCACCCGAAGGTCTTTCTTCTGTAAAAGACGATAAACCCACTAATAAAAAGAAAACAGCTTCAAAAAAGAAGCAATCATCTAAACGTCCGTCACTTAAAGTAGTAAAATAACACTTCTTTGTTTTCCAAAAGGTATTGAGATGAGACTTTCCATGATCGCAGCCATGGCTCAAGATCGCGTTATTGGCAAAGACAATAAAATGCCTTGGCATCTGCCTGCTGATTTACAGCACTTTAAAAAGACCACCATGAACAGCCCGATTATTATGGGGCGAAAAACCTACGATTCTATCGGTAGACCACTTCCTGGTCGTTTAAATATTGTACTCAGTCGTGATGCCAAACTTGAAATAGAAGGCTGTAGCGTTGCTAATACGCCTGAAGAAGCACTTAAATTATGCGCCGATGCAGAAGAAGTATTTATTACTGGTGGCGCTTATTTATACGAACACTTTTTAGAACAAGCCGATCGACTGTATCTTACTTTAATAGATGCATCATTTGATGCGGATACTTACTTTCCAGACTACACACAATTAGATTGGAAAGAAGTAGAGTGTGAAGATTTTAATGCAGATGAAAAAAATCCACACGCATATTCTTTTATTACGCTCGACAGAGTTGAAGCTGTTAAAAAGTAACCTCCATGAGCACTTTACTGATTCTAAATGCAACAATAGTCAATGAAAACAGCATTGTTGAATCTGATATTTATATCCGTAATGGGCGTATCGAAAAGATAGGCAAAGACCTATCTAGGATGAAAGTGCTACAGGTTATGGATGTAAAGGGTAAGCACGTGATACCCGGCATGATCGACGATAATGTGCACTTTAAAAAAGAAAATGAAAGCGCTGCAAGCAATCTTTATTCCGAATCTCAAGCGGCAGTTGCGGGCGGTATTACCACTTTTTTCGATATGCCTGATTCTTTGCCGCATACGGTAGACTTACAAACCCTTGAAGATAAAATGAGCCTAGCAAGTGAAAAATCACTGGCTAATTATTCATTCTATCTTGGTGTGGGTTACGAAAATACAGAGATTATAAAATCACTCGATCATAATCTAAACTGTGGTTTAAAAATTTGTATGGGAGATGCCAGAGGCAATATGCTGGTAGATCGGCCCGAAATTGTGGAAGAGGTCTTTAAATCGTCACCCACATTAATTGCCGCGCATTGTGAAGATATGCCGATGATTACCGAAAATTTAGAAAGCTACCGACAGATTTATGGTGATGAGATACCCTTTGAGTTGCACCCTAAAATAAGAAGTGATGAAGCTTGTTATCAATCGACTAAACTTGCCATTGAAATAGCAAAAGCTAACGATACACGGTTGCATGTGTTGCATGTGAGTAGCGCAAAAGAAGTGGAGCTATTTGAAAATACGCCATTGGATGAAAAACGTATTACAGCAGAAGTTTGTTACCCCTATCTTGATTTTGCAGAGGATGATTATATTGTCCAAAGTATTGTTGATAAGCAAAAAAAGAGCGAAGATAAGGCAGGTAACGACAAGGATAATAAAGACAAGGATAATAAAGACAAGGATAATAAAGACAAGGATAATAAAGACAAGGATAATAAAGACAAGGACATTAAAGACAAAGAGAATACAAAGGATTTAAACTACTTTAACAAAGGCGCGTTAATAAAATGTAATCCTTCAATAAAAACAGAAATAGACCGAGCGGCTTTATTTCAAGGGCTGATGAATGATCGGTTAGATAATATTGCCACAGCGCATACGGTTGTAAATCGCTATGATAAAGAAGGTGATTATTTCCAAGTTAAATCAGGCATGCCATCTGCGCAATATGCGTTACCTTCGCTTTTGGAACATTATCAAGATGGTATTTTCACTTTGGAATCTATCGTTCAAAAAACCAGCCATGCGGTTGCGGATTTATTTAATATAAAAGAGCGCGGTTATATTCGTGAAGGCTATTGGGCTGACCTTGTGGTGGTGGATATAAATAAGCCGTGGACGGTAAGTACGGGCTCTGTTTTATCTAGCAGCGGGTGGACACCGTATTTAGGCGAAGAGTTTCGTTCTAGCGTGTACGCAACGATTGTGAACGGAAATTTAGTTTATATCAACGATACGGTTCGAACCGATGCCAAGAAAGGCAAGCGAGTTGAGTTTGAACGCGCAAAGGCGGTATAAACAATGCCTTCTCATGTTATTTTATTTATCCCCGAATTAATTA
>DQUJ01000246.1 GCA_015662325.1 Leucothrix mucor
AGAATTAATGCCCAAAGAAGTAGGGAGCCTTCGTGCGCACCCCACAAGGCAGAAACACGAAAAATGGTCGGCATTTGCGTATTCGAATTAGACGCAACGTATTTGACTGAGAAATCATTGATTAAAAATGCGTACATCAAACAAGCAAACGAGATCAGCATAAAGAACAACTGACCTTTCGCCGCCGGTTTTGCTAAAGCAACCCAATGTGCCTTGCCTGTTAAAGAGCCAATTAATGGGAAAACGCCTTGTACAAAAGCAACGGCTAGCCCCAAAATTAATGCGTAATGTCCAATTTCAGGAATCATAGCTTTTGCTCTTGCTGTTTAGCGTCCGCTTTTACTGGCGCAGGTGAATGCTCTTTGTTTAACGTATCTGCCAACTCTTTAGGCATATACTCAGAATCATGTTTTGCTAATACTTCAATGGCATAAAACAAACCATCTTCGCCCATTTTACCGCGTGATATTTGGCTTTTTCCTTCTTGAAAAAGATCAGGTAGGATTTTATTAGTCACTACCGTAATTTCATTATTACGGTTATCTCTTACGATAAAGCGTGCTTCTAATTTTGAGGAATCACGTGTCAAACTGCCTTTTTTAACTAAGCCACCCAAACGGAAAACTTGATCTGTAGGTACTTTACCTGCCAACACTTCTTCTGGCGTATAAAGATAGTTAAGATTGCCTTGCATCGCCTTAGTAATTAGCGCAGATGCTGCACCCACACTTAATAATGCGATGAGTACAAATATAATTCGTTTATTTCGTGCTTTCATTGTTACTTACCTCTCTTTTACATCAGATTGTCTGATAACAATTATGATGTAGGATTTATTTCCCTAATTCTAATAAGGCTCACTCTACGCAAACTACACAATAATGAACAATGTTAATGATAGTTTTTATGTTATAGATTTGTAATAAGTCGTTAATTGGTAGAATGGGTTCTTTAATTGTGCTCCTTGGTTCGCTGTTCCATGCGTTTAATGCGCTTTATATCTTTGATAATGGATTTACGTTGCATCACCAACATGATGGGCTCTAGCAACATCAAAAAGAACGCTATGCCCATTGAGCTCCATACAAATGCGCCATAGCCACCCATTTGTAAAAAGTTTAGAAACTCAGCCATTAGTTCACTTCCTTAAGTTTAAATACCCAACTGGTTTTTTGATCGCGCTTTAAGATGATATTTCGGGTGCGCATCATAATCACCGCAAAACTGTACATCCAAAAACCAAGCGTGGTAATTAACATACCCATCAATATATTCGACTCAACACCTTTAAGGGATGATTCTTGATGTAAAGATGAACACTGATCGGGGTTTGGGCAATTAATCGAATAATAAATAACGGGCACAATTGCCAAGCCAACCACTGCCAAGAATGCTGATGCTTTATCCGCTCGGCGCGTATCGTCAATGGATGATTGCAAGGAAATATAGCCGATGTAAACAAAAAATAAGATAAGATAAGTAGTCATTCGTGGATCCCAATCCCACCATGTGCCCCAACTGGTTTTGCCCCAGATTGCACCTGTTACCAAACCAATAAACGTCATTAAGGTACCCGTAATGGCAGTTGCAGATGCCATCATATAGGACAGACGGGTATTAAAAATCAACCCGATCAACGCCCAAAATACCATTACACCGTACAGCCACATTGCCATCCAAACGGTCGCAACATGCACATAAATAATGCGGTAATATTCTTTCATACCATTGCCAAGTTCATCTGGCGTAGTGAAAAAACCAATATACAAACCAATCAAGGTCAATGCGATTGCTGCAATCCAAAATAAGGGAATCAGCTTGCTAGTTAATGAATAAAAATTCATTGGGGCAGCATATTTAAACCAGTTTATTTTCATATATTCTCTAAATTAGCTCTTTAAATTAGTTTTCTAAGTTTTATCATCATTCTAATGAAATCTTTAACGCGGAAGCGGTTGCCCACGGCGCAAAAATAACCGATAAAATCATAAATGCAAGTAACAATAACAAGTAAGGCTGTGTACTAAGCCCTTCTGACATACTCGCTGTAATCGCGCCAGAACCGTAAATGAGTACGGGAATATACAAGGGCAATACTAAAAACGAAAGTAAAACTCCGCCGCCGCGCAAGCCTAACGTCAGTGCCGCGCCTATCGCGCCTATCATGCTTAATACGGGCGTTCCTAATAACAAAGCCATCATCATAGTGCCAACCGATTCCATCGGTAGCTGATAAAACAAGCCGACCAGTGGCGCAATCAAGACCAGTGGTAAACCCGTCAATACCCAATGTGCCACTATCTTTGCAAACACCATAATCGACAATGATTGCGGTGCTAATGCAAGTTGCTCTAATGTGCCATCTTCATAATCATTAGAAAATAAACGCTCTAATGCCAATGTGGATGCTAATAATGCCGCTATCCAAACAACGCCTGATGCGATTTTAGTTAATATCTTTTCATCCGAGCCAATCGCCATCGGAAATAAACTAATCACGATGATAAAGAAGAACAGCACCGTAAATACTTCATTGCGACGGCGCAAAGCCAATAATAAATCACGTTTTAATATAATCCAAAACGCGCTAAACATTTTCTGTATCTACTTTATGGTGTTGTTGTAGTGGCGCAAA
>DQUJ01000050.1 GCA_015662325.1 Leucothrix mucor
CGGTTGATACACTTCAGCTGCGCATATCTTCTCCCCGTGATCTTCCAGTACCATTTATTTCTAAAAATAATATTTACATAAAAAAGAGAGCCAGTTAGGTTCTCTTTTTTATGCCTGAATATTGTAACCTTCCGAAAGATGTTGATGAGTCGTGATCAATAGTCGCCATAAAAAAAGGCCACCGAAGTGACCTTTAAATACTGAGCTGTACTCTTATAACTACTTGTTAGTGAATTCTGGATATGCTTCCATACCACACTCACCAATATCAACGCCTTCGTACTCTTCTTCTTGTGATACACGAATACCCATAATCATCTTGATAACAAGCCAAACGATTAATGAGGCAAAGAATACCCAGATAAAGATAGTTGCCGCACCAACAAGCTGACCTACAAACGTAGTGCCAGTCTTGGTTAATGGAACAGCCATTAGACCCCAGAACCCGACAACGCCGTGAACTGAGATAGCACCAACAGGATCATCAATTCTCATTTTATCTAATGCAAGAATAGAGAACACAACGATTAGTCCACCGATACCACCGATAATCAATGCCATTAAAGGCGTAGGTGTTGAAGGCTCTGCCGTGATAGCTACTAAGCCTGCTAATGCACCGTTTAGTGTCATGGTTAAGTCAGCTTTACCAAACATCAAACGTGCAACGATTAGCGCAACAATAACACCACCCGCTGCTGCTGCATTGGTATTTAAGAACACCATCGCAACTGCGTTTGAGTTAGTAATATCGCCAAGCTTAAGAACAGAACCACCGTTAAAGCCGAACCAGCCCATCCAAAGGATGAATGTACCTAGTGTCGCCATCGGTAAGTTAGCACCCGGGATAGGTGAGATTGAACCATCCTTATGGTATTTACCTTTACGAGCACCTAGCAATAATACGGCTGCTAATGCAGCGGCAGCGCCTGCCATGTGAACAATGCCAGAACCTGCAAAGTCAGAGAAACCAAAGCCTGCAAGACCTTTTTCTTTATCTGCATCACCCAGGTTAAATAGCTCTATTCCAAATAGACCTACAGGGTTACCACCCCAAGTCCAGCCACCTTCGATTGGGTAGATAAATGCTGTCATCACAACGGCAAATAGTAAGAAAGCCCAAAGCTTCATACGCTCTGCAACTGCGCCAGAAACAATCGACATTGCGGTAGCAACAAAGACTACTTGGAAGAAAAAGTCAGAAGCATCTGAATAAACAGAGCCGCCGCTAAAGCCAGCTTTTTTTGAATCAAATATTGCAGCTGCTTGTACCTGAACTGCAGTTACATCAACTTTAGGGTCAGCAGCTAAAGCTGTTTTAACCGCATCGGCAATAAACGCTTTTGCAGCATCATTTAAGTCCTCAATACCCTTGGCGCCATCCAGCGCAATACCCTCAAGGAATAGTCCGCCGCCGTACATCAGCTCGTAACCCACTACGAGATAAGCCGTACAAGCAATTGCGTAAAGGGCGATGTTTTTAGTTAAGATTTCAGTGGTACTTTTAGAACGAACCAAGCCTGCTTCTAACATAGAGAAGCCAGCCGCCATCCACATAACAAGAGCGCCCATTACTAAGAAATAAAAGGTGTCCATTGCATATTGTAATTCGTAAATATTGTTTTCCATGATTTACTCTCCTTTTATAGCGCTTCTGGGCCAGTCTCACCCGTACGAATACGAATAGTCTGTTCAATTTCAGATATAAAAATCTTGCCGTCACCAATCTTTCCAGTGTTAGCCGCTTTAATGATTGCTTCAGTTACCTGATCAACAATATCGCCTGCAACAGCAGCCTCGATTTTAACTTTGGGTAGGAAATCGACGACATATTCAGCGCCACGGTATAATTCTGTGTGACCTTTTTGGCGACCAAATCCTTTTACCTCTGTTACGGTGATACCCGCAACGCCAATCTCAGACAGTGCTTCGCGCACATCATCGAGTTTGAAAGGTTTTACAATTGCAGTAACTAATTTCATTGCATCTTCTCCTTAAAATTTTAATAAATGATTATTGATAACTAGATACTCATTGTTGGGGCTAGTAACTAGATCAAAAAAGCGTAATTGCTGTTAGTCACTACGCAAGGACTGTGCCAACTTGTGATATACATCAAGTAGCCTAATTTAATGAAATATTCATCATGGCGCTTATTTAACGCACAAAAATAGTGCACAATTGATTGGTGTCGTCTGAGGATGGTGCGTAAATAGGATTATTCATTTGTCAGCTTTATGTTTTGTAAGTAAAAAGTTGGCGTAATGTTTGCAGTACTCTTTGTAATACTCTTAAAAAAGCATCTATGGCGTGACAGATTTATTAAAAAATATTACCAATGATTATTTAAGTGATACGCTGAGCACGGCTGTGCTTGTGTTGGATACGTCACTTAATATTAAGTACATGAATATGGCGGCAGAAAACCTGTTTGGTCAAAGCCGTGTGCGTGTATTAAATAAGCCTTATTCTCAATTGCTAAAAGAACAGTATGTGCTTGATCATTTGCAAGCGGTGATTGATACACATGAGCCAGAAACGTTAAAAGGTTGTGCCTTACAGGGTTTGCATGTTTCTGATGTGATAGTGGATTGTGTTGCAAGTCCTCTGACAAAAGTTGGTCAGCTTGAAGGGGTGGTGCTTGAGTTGCATCGTGTTGATCATCAATTGCGATTATCGCGGGAAGAGCAATTACTTTCTCAGCAGGATGCAACACAAACATTATTACGCGGTATGGCACACGAAATTAAAAATCCTTTGGGTGGATTATGCGGTGCTGCGCAATTATTAGATGCAGAGCTGGGGAGTAAAGAGCTTCAAGAATATACCCGCATTATCATCTCCGAAGCTGATCGTTTACAAAAACTGGTCGATAGAATGTTGGGCTCTCGCCAGCCACCAAAGTACGAACAGGTGAATATTCATGAAGTATTAGAGCGTGTGCGAAAATTGACGCTTTCGGATATTCCTAAAGATGTCGCGGTACGATTTGATTATGATCCGAGTATTCCAGATTTAAGTGCCGATAGAGATAAGTTAATACAAGTCGTTTTAAACATCGTGGGGAACGCAATTAGAGCGGTAGGGGATAAAGGCAATATCTTGTTTCGCACACGTGTATTACGAAATTTCACGATTAATCAAAAAACATCACGACTCGCTTTGCGGCTAGAAATTATTGATGATGGCAAAGGTGTTCCTGATGATATTCGTGATAAATTATTTTATCCAATGGTCAGTGGGTCGGCAAAAGGTACGGGGCTTGGGTTATCCATTGCGCAATCGCTGGCAACCAAACACAACGGTGTTATTGAGTTTGAATCAGAGCCAGGAAAAACGCGGTTTATTTTATTATTACCCATTACAACTTCTACAACACCTTCAAGCAATACAGAATCAGGCGAATAGCGGAGTAGCCAATGTCTAAAACAGAAACAGTTGAAACGATATGGGTTGTCGATGATGATGAGTCCATTCGCTGGGTGTTACAACGCGCACTCGAAAAAGCTAATATGCAGGTGCAGGTATTTGATCACGCAGAAAAATTATTAAGCGCGCTCAAAACAGACCTTCCACATGCCATTATTTCTGATATCCGTATGCCAGATATGGATGGTTTTGAGTTGCTCACAGAAATTCACAAAGAACACCCCGATTTACCCGTGATTATTATGACCGCGCATTCAGATATGGATAGTGCGGTTTCTGCGTTTGAAAGTGGTGCGTTTGAATATCTGCCGAAGCCATTTGATATTAATGAGGCGGCTTCCTTAGCTAAAAGAGCCTGCGAAGTAGGTCGCGAAACCAATAATATTGTTGATGATAAGGTTGAAATTAGCCAGCAAGAAATCATTGGTAAATCTATCGCGATGCAGGAGATGTTCCGTACCATTGGGCGTTTAAGTAAAACCAGTTTGTCCGTCTTGGTTACGGGCGAATCGGGCACAGGAAAAGAGCTTGTCGCTAAAGCACTGCATACACATAGCCCGCGCGCAAATCAGACATTTATAGCGATTAATACGGCGGCGATTCCTAAAGATTTATTAGAGTCTGAATTATTTGGTCACGAAAAGGGCTCGTTTACTGGCGCACAAACACAACGTAAAGGACGCTTTGAGCAAGCAGATAAGGGCACACTTTTCTTAGATGAAATTGGGGATATGCCAGCAGAGATGCAAACCCGACTCCTGCGTGTATTAGCGGATGGTGAGTTTTACCGTGTGGGTGGAACACGACCCGTAAAAGTCGATGTAAGAGTGATTGCTGCAACTCACCAAAACTTGGAAGAACGCGTTAAAGAAGGGTCGTTTAGAGAAGACTTATTTCATCGGCTGAATGTGATTCGCGTCCATATCCCTGCGCTTAGAGAACGTGATGATGATATTCTATTATTACTGAATCATTTTCTGGTGCAGGCCGCCGAAGAAATGAAACTAGAGTCAAAAATATTAAGCCGTGATGTTGGTAATTATATTCAGACGCTTACCTGGCCAGGCAATGTACGCCAGCTAGAAAATATTAGCCGTTGGTTAATGGTCATGGCAAGTGGTCGAGAAATCACCATGGATGATTTACCTGCCGATTTGCGTTTAGAAAATGTTGCAGAAGAAAGTGGCATGATATCAAGCAGTAAAGATTGGCAACATTTATTGCATCAACATATTTCACAACGCTTAGAGCGTGGTGAAACCCGAATTCTTGATAGTCTAACACCTGTATTTGAAGGTATCGCGGTAAGTGCTGCTATGCGGAAAACAGGTGGGCGTAAAAAAGATGCATCTGATTTATTAGGTTGGGGTCGCAATACTTTAACGCGAAAATTAAAAGAGTTAAACGTCGATGAGGGCGAAGAACTTGAATAATAAAATACCAGAAGAACTATTAGAATCAATCCTTGTTAATCAGGGTGATAATACGGAATTTAGCGTTATTTGGCTGCATGGGCTTGGTTCCGATGGAAATGATTTTGTTCCGATTGTGCCAGAATTAAACTTGCCAGAATCATTACGTGTGAATTTTATATTCCCGAATGCGCCGATTAGACCCGTTACCGTTAATAATGGTTATGAAATGCGCGCCTGGTATGATCTTCTATCGTTAGATAGAGATAAAACTGCTAATGAAGATGATATTTTAAAATCGGTTACTTGGATTAATGCGTTGATAGATGATGAAATTGCCAATGGCACTGCGCCCGAAAAAATCTTATTAGCAGGTTTCTCTCAAGGTGGCGTTATAGCACTCCATGCAGGGCTTCGTTATCCCAAAAAATTAGCGGGAATTATGGCGTTGTCTACTTATATTCCGTTTGATGATAACTTGCTTTCACAAGTAACCGATGTGCAAAAAGGTCAAACAATATTTGCTGCTCACGGCAAAAGTGATCCCGTAATTCCTTTTGCAAGCTGGCAAGATTATGTGCCAAAATTAGAAAAAGCGGGGTTTGATGTTGAATCTCATGCCTATGAAATGGAGCATGCAGTGTCGGCGCAAGAAATTGTAGATATATCTAGTTGGTTACAAAAGGTGTTGGCGACTTAAAACAAGAACCGTTGCTTCTATCCGCTAGGGTTTGAAAAGTTTTAGTTTAAAGCATCAAAAAACCGTTCCGTACGGAAACGCCAATTCCAAAAACTCCAACTCTTCTTAGTAATAACAGACATAAGGGTGCTGGTTGCGTGCCCGCGTATTTCTGATCGCGGTATAAACCCATAACAACGCGAATCTGCACTGTTATCACGATTATCGCCCATCACAAAATAATGATCGACGGGTATTTTAATCGGGCGATTCATATTACTCACGCAAGGCGTACCTAATGGATGGCTGGGTGGATAATTTCGTAAAGGGTTGTGGGAATATTGTGGTTTTGTTTGCACTACATGAGGCTTTAAATCGTTGCGCGATTCAATCGCATATACGCCTGGTTCTTTATCAATATCGCGCTGGGGTTCCATGCTGGCTCTTTCTGGATGCGCATATTCAGAAGCTTGTCCGTTAATAAAAATATGATTATTTTTTACTTCGATGGTTTCACCTGGTAAGCCGACTAAGCGTTTTATCATGCGTTTTTTTGCAGCAGCCGATGTGAAAACAACAATATCGCCACGTTTCGGTTCGCCTAATCGCATCAGCGTAATATCAGTAAAAGGCACTTGTAAATCATAGGCAAGCTTGTTTTCCCAAACGACATCTCCTTCGAGAATAGTCGGCTTCATAGAACCTGTCGGAACAGGATGCCAATCCGCTATTGCGCCACGAAAGATAAAGAGAAAGGCAACAAAGATAAGAAAGCCTTTGTTGTTTTTTATAAAAGAGATAAATTTATTCATAGTGGTCAGTATAGTGTTTGTAAGTTAAAGAAGTCCAGAAAGGCACAAAAAAACACGAAAATTAAGTAAAAATTCTGGGTAAGTATTTTGCTAAAGCGTATTAATTTTCATGTCTAGAAAGCAGATAAAATAAGACTGTTCTATTTCGTGTTTTTTCGTGGACTTTTTTTAAAGTTTAAGTTTTAAAGCTCATTCGCAAAGTAGCGTTGTAAAAAAGTATCAAAATCTAAATCATCTGTATTTGCTTCAAATCGCGTTTGTTGTTCGATTGATTTTACTGCCGCAAGTTCAAACTCCTGTTGTTTTTCTTGCGATAATTTTCGTTGTAAGAAATAGTCACGATGCTCTTTAGACTTGCGTGAGGCAAAGGCGTAGTAACTGCCGTCGCCACCCGTTTTCATAATATCATCGAGCACTTGAGCAGAAGGCGTTAGCTCAGAATGGTTAATTAATTCTTGTTGTGTTTGAATCGCATACTCGTAACAATTTTGTTTATCTGTTGTTGTGTGTGCTTTATTTAAGGTTTCTGCAAGCGGTAGCATTTGATCGAGTATTTCATTTGCCCAGTCTTTAAGGGTGATTGATTCGCCAAAACGATCCAGTTTTAAACCCGGTTTACGCCCTCGGTGCGCCACTGTATTTTGGTTGCGGTCAATTTCAATGGCTTCTTGAGAATCAATTTCA
>DQUJ01000210.1 GCA_015662325.1 Leucothrix mucor
GGCGAGAGTAAAATAGCGTAATTTTTCCTGTTTTTCTTAAAAATGAGGGTAATAGCAGGGCTATTGACCGATTTTTTATACATATCAGGGAGAATTAAAGCATTTTTAATCCGTCATATCTCTCGTGCAAAGGTCTCTATTTATAAATCAGAGCCTAATTTAATGCACGAACAATAGTTCTTGTGCGATACTTCGTCTATACCTAAACCCCTATTTCAATTTTATTTCAAGGAATTCCTATGCCCGTACAACGTGCTCTTTTAAGTGTCTCTGATAAAACAGGTCTACTCGACTTTGCTAAACAATTACACGCTCGCGGTATTGAGCTGTTATCAACAGGTGGAACGGCTAAATTATTAGCAGATAACAATGTACCCGTGATTGAAGTATCTGATTACACAGGTTTTCCTGAAATGATGGATGGACGCGTAAAAACTCTGCACCCTAAAATTCATGGCGGTATTTTAGCGCGTCGTGGCACAGATGATGCGGTGATGGAAAAACACGATATTCCACCGATTGATTTGATTATTGTAAATTTGTATCCCTTTGCAGAAACCATCGCAAAGGATGATTGCACCTTAGATGATGCAATTGAAAACATCGACATCGGCGGCCCCACAATGGTTCGTGCCAGTGCCAAAAATCATGCGCACGTAACGATTGTGGTTAACCCATCTGATTACGCAACAGTTGAGAAAGAACTTGAAGATAACAACGGAAGCATCTCTAAAAACACGCGTTTTAAATTAGCGGTAAAAGCATTCGAACACACGGCAGGCTATGATGGGATGATTGCTAACTACCTTGGCAAGATTGTTGAAAACGACAAGCCAGAAGGATTTCCAACAACATTCAATTCACAATTTAGATTGGCACAAACCACGCGCTATGGTGAAAACTCACATCAGCAAGGTGCTTTTTATGTCGAAGAAAATATCACAGAAGCCTGTATTGCAACGGCAACTCAATTACAAGGTAAAGAACTTTCATACAATAATATTTCCGATACCGATGCGGCACTGGAATGCGTTAGGCAATTCAAATGTAGCGAGCCTGCCTGTGTCATCGTAAAACATGCTAACCCCTGTGGCGTTGCCATTGGCGATGATATTTTAGATGCCTACAAACGTGCCTTTAGTACCGATCCAGAATCAGCCTTTGGTGGCATTATCGCATTTAATCAAGAATTAGATGCAACTACAGCAGAGGTGATTGTCGAAAAACAATTCGTCGAAGTGATCATTGCACCGAGTGTTACAGAAGATGCCATTAAAGCCGTCAGCGCCAAGAAGAATGTACGTTTATTACAATGTGGCGCTTTAGGTAAACAACAACCGCGTTTAGATTTTAAACGCGTTAATGGGGGATTATTGGTTCAAGATGCAGATTTAGAGCTATACGAAAAATTAGAAATAGTAAGTAAACGCAATCCGACAGATGAAGAAATGCGTGATCTTTTGTTTGCATGGAATATTTCAAAATTCGTAAAATCAAATGCGATAGTGTATGCAAAAGACAGTATGACGATTGGCGTTGGAGCAGGTCAAATGAGCCGTATTAATTCTGCGCGTATCGCGGGTATTAAAGCAGAACATGCAAACCTAACCGTAACGGGTTGTGTAATGGCATCTGATGCCTTCTTCCCTTTCCGCGATGGTATTGATGCCGCCGCCAATGCAGGCATTGTAGCGGTGATTCAACCTGGTGGTTCCATGCGTGATGATGAAGTGATTGCCGCCGCAGATGAGGCTGATATGGCAATGGTGATGACAGGAATGCGTCACTTTAGGCATTGATTGAGAAAGTAATAAATGTAGCCCCTAACAAATAAAGGAATATTTACTCATTCTTTGCTTTCTTTAAAATGAATACTCATTACTCAAAACTAGGAAAAACAACTTTATGTTAATGTCGATAGCACTCACACTTCATATACTCGCCTTTACTGTTTGGGTCGGCGGTATGTTTTTTGCACATCAAGCACTACGCGGAGCCGCTGAAGTTACTTTAGACCCCCCTATTCGTTTGCGTTTGTGGCGTGCTACCTTTGCACGTTTTTTCCCATGGGTTTGGTTGTGCATTATCATTGTTCTGGCGACTGGCTTTTGGATGATGTTTCAATTTCCAACCCCCCCTATTTTCGTTCATGCAATGATGGGTCTCGGTTTAATCATGGCTCTTATGTTCCTGCACGTGTTTTTTGCGCCCTATAATCGCCTAAAAAAAGCACAAAAAGAAGAAGGCTGGGAAAGTGGAGCAAAAGCATTAGGGCAAATAAGATTTTTAATTGGGATTAATTTAAGCATTGGATTAATTACGATTGTAATTGCTACCGCGGGCAAGTTCTTTTTGTAATACTCGTTTATCGAGTCATGGATTTTTTCCATGACTCGGAAGCATTCTCAAAAACTCATTAACGTACAAAATATAACAATAATTCACGTTGATTATGTTGACTTATATCAAATTATTGTTTTACAGATATTTCTCTTTTATCCCAAAATAATACCACTTTATCTTTAAATCAGAGGATTCAATCCTTTAATCCTTCCCTCTCTTTCTAAATTTTAGTCCTTATAGGATAGTTGCTCGCGAGTTTTTATTCACTCAACAAAATAACTAGACAAGGACTGAAAATGAAACATCAAAGTACCCCCTCGTTACTGAAAGGGAAATTAGCCCTCGGTATCGCCACTGTCATTTCGACATTAATCGTCTCAACCTCTGCATTATCTGCACCGGGTGATGATAAAGTTCACGCATTTTTTGCCGATGAACACAATACTACCCCGACAACGCCTACCGGAAATCGTATCCTTGAAATTGATATTGAAAATATGGAAATCGTTAATACCCTTGCGGTCTCTGGTTTAACCGGACATCACGCTGATAATGGTTTTAATAGTAAGATTTACGGAGTACCGAAAGGTTCTGGTTTTGTAAATTCGATTGAATTAAGAAAAGATGAAAATGGCACGACCTCAATGGAAGTGACTAAAAAAATCAACCTAATTCATAAACCGCGTTCAGGCGATGCTTACAACCAAAAATACGGCATTATTTTAATGGCGGCAGCTAACCGTCCTATGGGCTCATTCATTAATGTGAAAACAGATGAAGTGGTAGGAACCATTGGTGAAAATGTCGATTGTAAATTAACCGATGGTACTAGATTATTAAGCCATGCAGATGCTAATACAATCGGTGGAGCAACTAAATACCATTGTAAGAACAGCGGTTACGGCGGTAATCAAATCAGTGGGCATCCTTATTGGTTAACCACAGACTATGCGGCAATTGTTGATCGTGCTAACAACCAAATTTCTGTTTATTATGTTTGGGAAGAAGGCAACAAAATTAAAAGTAGATTAGTCAATCACGTGAAAACACGTTCATCTATTCACCAGATTATCCCACGTGATAGATCACAATTACCAGGCAGTCAACAAGCTGATTTTTATGCGGTAGAAGAAGGTCATCAGGGCAGTAATTACAGCTACGGTGTACCACACGCTTTAATCAAACTAAAACTCACTACGGGTGGTTTGAAATTTGTTAAACGTATGGATCTTGCTCGTTCTATTGGTACCACTAGTTACAATGCGAGTTACATTAAGAGGAATTGTAAAGCGATTGCTACTCAATACAGTGATGCATCAGGATACTCTGCCCAGACACGTTACTACAAATTCAAACAAATGTTTAACCGAATCAGAATGCCTTCTTATGTAAACCAAGATTACAAAGTTGATTTCCCTGTTGAATGTTTAAGTGCAAAAGAAAACGGTGGTCATAATGCCGATTTCGTACCAAAATTTACACCTAATAATAAGAACCTTTATGTTGGGTCTGATGGTGGCTTTATGCATGTCATTGATGTAGATAACTGGAAAGTGGTTAATACAATTGATACTGGCGGACTGTCTGGAACGAAAGCAGGTTCTGGTCATACATGTTTTGCACCTAGCAAAGGTCTTGGTATCATTACCAACCATAAAGCTGCTTACAATACAGTGGTTAATTTAAACACCAGCAAGAAAATCAAAGATATTTCTCTGCCTTTCAATCGTGAGAATATCTTCAATTCGTTACAATCACATACCTGTTATGTCGATAAAGAAGAAAACAATTACTACAACTTCTGGACGGATGGCGGTGTATTTTACAAAATCAATCTAGACAGTTTGAGCCTAACGGATTCAATTTACACTGGTGGTATCCCGATTCAAGGTAGTTATATTTCGCTCTCTAACATTAGAACGAATGCATCTACTGTTACCTTTGCTGCTAATAAAGACAGTGCGCAGTCAGATGGCGAATCAATCACGATTGATGTACTTGCTAACGATACGGGTAGCAACTTGATTTTAGAAGATGTTGATAGCCCTAACCATGGTCAAGTCGTTATTAATAACGGTAAAGTAATCTACACGCCAAATGCGGGTTTCAATGGAACAGATGAGTTTTGGTACGGCGTATCATCAGACGGTACATGGAAGTTTGCTTTAGTGACTATCAAGGTAAACTCAGTTACAAACCCTGTACAATTGAAAGCATTCTCCGATAGTGCAACAACACAAGCAGGCTCGTCAGTTACGATTGATGTGTTAGCGAATGACATAGGTTCTGGTCTTAGCATCGGTTGGGTTGATGAATCAAGTGCTGCAACGTCTATCACAAAGTCTAACGGTAAAATAATCTATACTGCTAAAAGTGGCTATACTGGAGCAGACGAGTTTTGGTATGAAGTACTGGATAGTTCAGGACAATCAACTTCTGCTAAAGTATTGGTAACAGTGACTGCTGCTGGTGGAACAACATTACTGGCCGCAAACAACGATACTGTTCAGGTCGATGCAGGCGAATCAATTACCATTGATGTATTAGCTAATGATACCGGTGATAATATCCAAATATTTGAAACAAACTCACCATGGACAGGATCATCAATCATTTCTAATAATAAGATTGTTTACCAAGCGTCTGACGTAATCACAGATGATGTGGAAATCTGGTACGGCATCAAAGATTCAAACGGAGGCGAAGAGTGGGCAAAAGTCACTATCAGCATCGTTGAATCTGGTGGTAATGGTGGCGGAAACGGCGGCGGAAACGGCGGCGGTACCCTAGTAGCCACTAATGATGATACAGCTCAGGTTACACTGGGTAATACCATCACCGTTGATGTACTTGCGAATGATACTGGAAGCGACATCAATATTTTTCAAACAGGTGATGTTTGGACAGGCTCATTTACTATTACCAATAACAAGATTGTTTATACAGCGTCTGGTGTAGCAACCGATAATGCAGAGATTTGGTACGGCATCAAAGATGCTAGTGGTACAGAGTCTTGGGCAAAATTAACAATCACAGTAACGGAATAAAGAAGTAAGATGGGGGTTCTAAAATTAGAACCCCTCTTTCAAATATAAAATATAAGTTAACTTGTAAAAACAAGTTACAAACAGAGGTTTAAAATGAAAAATTTAATATTACTAAGCAGTACATTATTTATGGCTGTTGCATTAACTGCTTGTGGTGGCGGATCAACTACAGGTTCTACATCCAACACTAACGCTTCTCAATCTTCAACAGCATCAGATAACTCAGATGCATTAATCTTGAATAGCGGTAGAGGCACATCAAATAACCAAGATACAGAACAAGCACACGACTAAACCTTTGATTAAGATATTGGTTTAGATATTGTAAAAGAGAAGGCCACTGAATTCAGTGGCTTTTTCTTTTCAAAAAATAAAAATTAGCATAAGGAATTTTTAATGAAAAACATACAACTATTAAGCATCATAGCTATTGTTTCATCTTCACTAATAGCCTGTGGAGGCGGGGCTACCAGCTCTACTAACAATATAACCCAAATATAAATCAGGACCCGTTTACACCACCTGATACAGATACTAATACTGAATGAATTAAGCATTGCCACGGTGCAAATGCACTAAAATTTATAGTGGCTTCTACTTTTGAATGCTTTAGTACCTTCTTCCATTTCATACCTATTTTTGTTTGCATTTTAAGTGTCGGTATCCCAACCCCATTCAACTGTTTCCCCTGTATACTTTTCACCCATTTCTAAGTAAATAATTTTTTCTGCATCCATCGAAGTTACAAAGCCGAACAAAATAATATTAGACCTCAACTTTGGATCTTTATATTCAAAAGGAGTGGATTCCGCTAAATCTGCTAAATGGTTTGCCCATTTCTCACCCTCAATCTCTCTTAAATGGTTAGACCATAATATTAGATTTTCTTGTGCATTTTTAATTTCATCAGGCTTATTCTCTATTGAGCTGGCATACTCTAGACAAGTACGATAAAACCAAGCTTTAAAATTAGGAGCATATAGTTCTGCCTCTACTTCATCATGCCAACAAGCAAGGATTTGATACTCTGCATCCTCTGTTTTTTGACTTGTGTTAAAGCACCAATGGTCTCCTGCACCAGTAAATGCAAAAGGAATAATTCCGCATAAAACTTTATCTCTCCCCAAATCCCTAGATAATACATCCTCTGGTGGTATCCATTCAGCTTCATTTACCCATAGATATTCATCTAAGTCACTTTTGTAATTTGTGTAACCTTTTAATGACCATTTTTTATACCCATCAGGAAGGATAATATTATGATGTTTTTCTATAGCATCTAATGATTTCATAATTTGACGCATGTTTGTTACTCTCATTTTCTTCTTTTGAAGTACCCCAACTTTCACATGGTTATGTATGATGTGAAGTATATTGTAAGTGGAGCACCAATAACTGATATGTAAATATAATGGATTTGATTTTTTTTCGTATATTCATAGCAAACCATATATTACTTTATCTAATCAGAGTTACGAACTTCCTGTTTTATTATTTTATTGTTTTTAAAAGTAATAAAACAAGCCATACGAAAGAAAGGGCTATCTTGTGTTTCGACTGACAAAGTACCATGTTTTTCTTTTACATTATCAAAGATTCTATACTTTAGCTCTTTTGCTTTTAATACCACATTTTCGTAACTACTGTCATTGGTAAAGCTAGCACAAAAATCATTAACTGGTTTAGCTAAATACCACAAAGGAAGCCATAACAAGAATAAAATCAATGATAGCGTTAGTATCAGTTTTAAAAGAGGCTTAAGTAGCTTTATTGATGCTGCGATTATTTTTTTCATTCTTA
>DQUJ01000160.1 GCA_015662325.1 Leucothrix mucor
ACTTTCGCATAAACACTCTCCTTTTAGGCTTTATAATGGCTTTTTTAATAATAAATAAATAACAGCCACAATACCCGCCTATTTGACTGGTTTATTTAAGATTTTGCAAGTGAATTTTAGAACGAATTATAATCAGCTTGCATCTAACAACGCTTGAAGGTAATAAATGCATATAAAGCAAACAGAAAACCATAAAAAAGAAAAGCCCCGAATAACCTTTATCGGCTTGGGTGCAATGGGCTTCCCTATGGCGGGTCATTTATCGAAAGCGGGGTTTGATGTCACTGTTTTTAATCGCACCCAAAGCAAAACAGAAGCTTGGTTAAAACAATATGCTGGACAAAAATCAAACACTATTACACAAGCAGCAAGGTCAGCCGATATCGTATTTAGCTGTGTTGGCAACGATAGTGATGTACGTGAAATTTATGCCGAAATATTTAAAACAGCAAAAGCCACCACAATTTTAGTCGATCATACTACCACCTCTGCACAACTTGCTCGTGAACTAGCAACAACAGCAAAACAAAAAGGCTTAACGTTTATAGATGCTCCTGTCTCGGGTGGTCAAGTCGGCGCAGAACAAGGCGCGCTCACCATTATGGCTGGCGGTGATAAAACCAGTTTTGAGCGCATCACACCCATTATTAATCACTACGCAAAAGCCGTTACACTTGTGGGTGAAGTTGGCGCTGGACAAACCTGTAAAATGGTCAATCAACTGTGTGTTGCTGGGGTTTTACAAGGCTTATCCGAAGGGCTTAATCTTGCAAAAGCATCGGGGATTAATGCCGACACAATCCTTAACGTGTTGCAACACGGGGCGGCAAGTTCGTGGCAAATGATCAACCGTACCGAAACCATGATGAATAATGAATTTGATTTCGGGTTTGCGATAGATTGGATGCGCAAAGATCTCGCCATTTGTTTTGATGAAGCAGAAAAACTAGGCATTGAATTACCGATGAGCAAACTCGTTGATGAACGCTATGCTCAACTGCAAAAGAAGGGATATAGCCGATCCGACACATCCGTTTTGATCAAACAGTTTGATAAAGACCTTAATAAAAACCGTTAACGAAAAGAGTTGAACCATAAAATAACAAGAAAATTAGGATGATGTACACACACTTCTACAATGGTATACTTCGCGCGACATATAATAAGGAAGTCGTTCAAACATGGGATTTTTTGTAGTATCAAGCAACCGCTTAACACGCTTGATTTTGCCTCGATGGGCTTTAATTTGCTTACTTGCAATAGCGTCATCCGTACTGACTTCTTGTGCACGAATCAACAAAGCGGTAGCGCCATACAAGCAAATTGCACCACGTGTTAAACAAATAACCCCCGCACATATGCAAGTAAAACCAGCACCACCACTGGTTTTTCAATATTCTTTTAAAGACCCCGTACGAACATCAGCTAGCCCAACACTCTCTAAGCAATTATCAACAGGCAAAGATGGCACACTTGTCAATGTACAATTAAAAGACAAATCTACTAGCAACGCACGCTTGGGCAAACATTATTTCTCTGCCAGTGGTTATGAGTGCCGCAAATACTTACTCAATACGCAAAATGAATATACCGCTTGCCTTATCGGCGGGCGCTGGCTTGAAACAAGCCCCATTACACATGATTCCACTCAAAACACAAAATAACATTTATGCTTAGATTACTCATATCCCCTTTATTTTGGTTGTTTTTCCTGATTCCATTAGGCACGGGTAGTTGGTATTACTATAAGCATGCCAGCAAGCAATATGAATCATATGCCCACTTTACTATTGAAGAAAACGGCAAAGCTAACGTTGATCCGCTCGGCGCATTAACGGGATTAGCAGGGCCAGTATCATCCACTCGTGACGCCCTTATTATTAAAGATTTTATCGAATCACGCGAAGTCATTGAGCAAATAAAACACAGAATAGATGTTAAAAAACTCTACGCACGCGAAGATAAAGATTGGCTTTCCAGATTAGAACAAGATGCCAGCATTGAAGATATTGTTGAATACTGGAAGAAAAAAGTCCGCGTGGATTTTGATAGTGCATCGGGGATTACTCGCCTAAGCGTCATGGCATTTGAGCCGCAAGATGCAGTCGATATTATTAAAGAAATCCTTTATCGCAGCGAAACGCTGGTCAATAATTTAGCCAACAAGGCCCGTCAAGATAGCCTTGATTTTGCCCGCAAAGAATTAACCAAAGCAGAAGCAGGCTTAAAACTTGCGCGTAGCAACGTAACAAAATTTAGAGAAAAAGAAAGAGCACTCAGCCCCGAAAAAGATGTAGAGATTAAAAAAACATTAATTGCATCTTTAGAGGCAGACTTAGCTAAAGCAGAAGCGAATTTAAGCAGCCTAAGAATCCGTTTACAAGATAGCACCCCAAAAGTTCAGGCGGCACATAATCGCGTTTATTCTCTTAAACAACAAATTAGCAAAGAGAGAATGCGCGGCACGCGTAAAAGCACCAAAAATAAACGCTATTCAAAAACGCTGAGCAAACTCATATCACAACATGAGGAGTTACTCACCGACCAAAGTTTTGCCGAAAAGACCTATGCATCCACCTTGTTGATTATGGAGCAAGCGCGTATTGATGCCGCCAAGCAGCACCGTTATCTCACCATTACTGTAAAACCTCAATTACCAGAAGAAGCCGTTAAGCCAGATCAACCACACGATTATATTGTACTGTTTTTATCTTGCTTACTATTCTGGGGAATTTCTAGTTTAATTATTGCTTCAATTAAAGATCACGCGGGCTGGGTCTAACACGCATTCGACCTATTCGAACCAAAGAGTATAAAAATGAAAAACCACATTCAACTAGTGCTAGGAATACTTCTATTCCTTATCCTGCAACTGTCTTGGGCCGAAAAACCCAACACTCATCAAGGCAGCCTGCCGTTTGGCAACAACCTATTTTCAGGCAACTATCAATCACAACGTAATGATGGCTTAGACCCCAATTACCGACTCATCCCTGGTGATAAAGTCGCCCTTCACATGTGGGGACAAGTCACGATTGATGAAATTCTTACTGTCGACGCAAAAGGTAATATTTTTATTCCCGAAGTGGGTGAAGTTAAAGTAGCAGGTCT
>DQUJ01000066.1 GCA_015662325.1 Leucothrix mucor
AATGGGTCGGTTATGAATTATCGGCTGAGAATAAAAACATGCTGTGGGTGCCGCCGGGTTTTGCACATGGTTTTTATGTGATGAGCGAAAGCGCCGAGTTTGTGTATAAATGCACGGACTACTATGCACCAGAACACGAACGTAGTGTGCTGTGGAATGATGCTGATATAGCGATTGATTGGCAACTTGTGGGTGGAAAAGAGCCAACTCTTTCGGGTAAAGATGCCGAAGCACCTAGCTTTAATGATGCGGAAAAGTTTGTCTGAATGTGTGATAAAAATAAGAAAGTTTTAATCACAGGCGCTGATGGTCAATTAGGTTTCGAACTACAACGCACCGTACCTAACGGCTACGAATGCATTGTTACTGATAAAGATAATTTAGATATTACAGATGCAGATGCTGTCAATGCCTTCATCTCTAATCAAAAACCTGATGTGATTATTAACTCTGCAGCATACACCGCCGTTGATAAAGCAGAAGAAGAAGTTGATTTGGCAACAGCTATAAATGCCACGGGTGCAGAAAACTTAGCGCAAGCTTGTAAAGATAATAATATCCAGTTCATGCAAATATCCACCGATTTTGTATTTGATGGAAAAGGGCATACGCCTTATCTCGTAGATTCGCCAGCGAAGCCAGAAGGCATGTACGGCATCACAAAACAAAAAGGCGATGAGTTAGTTCAACAAATATTAGGCGATGATGCTTTTATTATTCGTACTTCATGGTTGTACTCGGCCCACGGCAATAACTTTGTTAAAACCATGTTACGTTTTATGGCAGAGCGAGAAGAATTGAGTATTATTGCTGATCAAATAGGCACGCCGACGTGGGCAAACTCGTTAGCACAAGCGGTTTGGGTAGCAGTTGAAAACAACGTAACAGGCATGCACCATTGGAGTGATGCAGGTGTGGCAAGCTGGTATGATTTTGCCTATGCGATTATGGAAGAGGGTGTGGCTCTTGGTTTATTAGATAAAACTATTACGCTGAATGCAATTACAACAGCGGATTACCCAACGCCAGCGAGTCGGCCTTGTTATAGCGTGATGGATAAAACTACGACGTGGAAAGCACTGGATAAGAAAAGTGAACATTGGCGAGTGGCGTTGCGACAAATGATGTCCGAACTGGTTTAAAATTTTAATGTAACCACAGAGATCACAGAGAACTTATTAATTTAAGCTATTTACTCCGTGTTCTCTGTGTTCTCTGTGGTTGAAATGGAATACAGAAAATATGAGAAGACTATTAGTAACAGGCGGAGCCGGTTTCATCGGCGCAAATTTTGTATATTACTGGATGAGAAACCACCCAGAAGATCACATGGTTGTGCTTGATGCATTGACCTACGCGGGCAATGAACCGAGTCTTGATGGTTTAAAAGATAAGCCTAACTTCAAGTTTGTTGAAGGTAGTATCGCTGATCAAGCCTTAGTTGAAAAACTACTGGTAGACGAAGACCTTGATACTATCGTCAATTTTGCCGCAGAAAGCCACGTTGATCGTTCTATCTCAGGGCCTGATATTTTCTTAGAAACTAATATTATTGGTACGCATAATATTTTAAAAGCAGCACGTAATATTTGGATAGAGAATAAAGAGACAGCGAAGTCTAATCATCGCTTTCATCATGTATCAACCGATGAAGTATATGGTGAGCTGGATGATGACTCACCTGGGTTTACCGAAGATCATGTGTATGCACCTAACTCACCTTACTCCGCTAGTAAAGCGTCATCCGATCATATTGTACGTGCGTATCATCACACTTTTGGATTAAATGTGAGCACCACAAACTGCTCGAATAACTACGGGCCGTATCAATACCCTGAAAAACTCATCCCGCTATTTTTAACCAATATTTTACGTAATAAAGCCTTACCAGTTTACGGCACAGGTAAAAATGTACGCGATTGGTTATACGTGGATGATCATGCCAAGGGTATTGAAATGATCTTAGCCAGCGATAAAGTCGGTGAAATCTTCAATATTGGCGGCAATAACGAGTGGAATAATCTGGATATTATTCATCTTCTGTGTGAGTCGATGGATAAACGTTTTGCCGAAAACCCAGAACTATCCAAACAATACCCAGAAGCGGCACCTGCTAATGGCAAAAAATCTGCTGATCTTATTACTTTTGTAGAGGATAGAGCAGGGCATGATTGGCGTTATGCTATTGATGCAAGCAAGTTTAGAGCGCAACTAGGCTACGAGCCTGATGAAACTTTTGAAACGGGTATTCAAAAAACCATTGATTGGTATTTGGATAATGAAGATTGGTGGAGGCCTTTGTTGATTAAC
>DQUJ01000208.1 GCA_015662325.1 Leucothrix mucor
ACCGAATGGATGACAGAAGAAGGAAAAGTAGAAACACGTGATGCCGATTCGGATAAGGGTGGCACCATGCGTTTAGGTGGACAGCCGTGTAATTTGAAAAAAGGCTCGTTGGCTCAGAAAACCTATGGTGCAGATAGCATTGTAGAGCGTCATCGTCATCGTTATGAATTTAATAATAATTACCGTGATCAATTAAGCAAAAAAGGCTTGATACTTTCGGGTGTTTCGCAAGATGAAAGCCTAGTAGAAATGGTAGAATTAGCGGGTCATCCGTGGTTTTTGGCTTGTCAGTTTCATCCTGAATTTAAATCACGTCCACGTACAGGGCATCCTTTGTTTACGGGTTATGTTCAGGCAGCGTTGGATTACCATGACTCACAAGCGTAATTGTAAGTGCTCGTGCAGTCTCAGAAAACTAAGCTATCTAGGTAGGCTAAAAGGTAGCGAAGGAAGTTAGTATGAAGTTATGTCACTTTGAAGTTGGCCAAGATAAACCATTTTTCTTGATTTCAGGTCCCTGTGTAGTGGAATCTGAAAAGCTCACTATGGAGATTGCGACTACCTTAAAGGAACTCACCGATGAGTTAGGTATTCCTTATATTTTTAAAGCATCGTTTGATAAAGCCAATCGTTCTTCTCACGATAGTTTTCGTGGACCGGGAATGGAAGAGGGTTTGCGCATTTTAGAAAAAGTAAAAACCGATCTAGGCTTGCCGATTATTACCGACATTCACGAAGATACGCCTCTTGATGAAGTTGCGTCTGTTGTCGATGTAATGCAAACACCCGCATTTTTATGTCGTCAAACTAACTTTATTCAAAACGCGGCAAAGCAGGGGATTCCTTTAAATATCAAAAAAGGGCAGTTCTTAGCACCGTGGGATATGAAAAATGTGGTGGATAAAGCCAAAGCCACCGGCAATGAGCAAATCATGGTATGTGAACGTGGTTACACCTTTGGTTATAATACGCTCATCTCGGATATGCGCGGTTTAGCGACCATGCGAGAAACAGGTTGTCCCGTGGTATTTGATGCAACCCATTCAGTACAGCAACCTGGTGGACAGGGGAATTGTTCGGGCGGCGAACGTCAGCATGTACCAGTATTAGCACGAGCAGCAATGGCAGTGGGAATTGCGGGGATATTTATGGAATCACACCCTAATCCAGAAGAAGCTTTGAGCGATGGTCCAAACTCTTGGCCAACGGGTAGAATGCGGGAACTACTAGAAACCTTGCTAAAGCTTGATCAGGTTGTAAAAGCGGATCCCTTTTTAGAAAACACACTTTAATATTTTTAACAACCCCACTTCGTATTAGGAGTGGGGTTATACAAAATTCAAATATAATATATAACGGAGACAGATAATGTCTGAAATAACAAAAATACATGCACGTGAGGTGATAGATTCACGTGGAAATCCTACAGTTGAAGCTGAGGTTACTTTAGCAAATGGCACAATGGGTCGAGCGATTGTACCTTCAGGTGCATCAACAGGCGCACGCGAAGCGATTGAAATGCGCGATGGTGATAATCAACGTTTTATGGGCAAAGGCGTTTTAAAAGCTGTCGCTCATGTGAATGATGATTTGGCCAAAGCGGTTATCGGTATGGACGTAACAGATCAGAAAGCGATTGATCAAACCATGATTGATTTAGACGGCACAGATAATAAAAGTCGTCTTGGCGCAAACTCTTTATTGGCTGTTTCTTTAGCGAGCGCACACGCGGCGGCTAATGATAAATCAGAACCTTTGTTTCAATACATTGGGCAAAATCTTGTGTCGGGTTCTACTGATAAATTCAGATTGCCTGTGCCAATGATGAATATTATCAACGGTGGCGAACACGCTGATAACAGCGTGGATATGCAAGAATTTATGATTGTGCCTGTCGGCGCATCGAGCATGGCAGAAGCGGTTCGTTATGGAACAGAAGTATTTCATAATTTAAAATCGGTTCTTGCTAAGAAAGGCATGAATACCGCAGTGGGGGATGAAGGTGGTTTTGCCCCTGATTTACCATCAAACGAAGCTGCAATCGAAGTGATTTTAGAAGCGATTGAGAATGCGGGCTTCAGCGCGGGCAAAGATATTTATTTAGGGCTGGATTGTGCTGCATCTGAATATTACATTGATGGAAAATACGTGCTGGCATCGGAAGGCAAAAGCTTTGATGCAGAAGGCATGATTGACTATTTAGCATCATGGGTGGATCAATACCCAATTATCACTATTGAAGATGGTTTGGATGAAGCAGATTGGGAGGGTTGGGCGCAGCTTACCAATAAGCTGGGTAATAAAATCCAGTTAGTGGGCGATGATCTTTATGTGACAAACCCAAAAATATTTCAAGAAGGCATTGATAAGCAAATCGCTAATTCAATTTTAATCAAGTTTAACCAAATCGGTACATTGAGTGAAACATTAGAAGCAATTCAAATGGCGCACGATGCAAATTACACAGCAGTTGTATCACATCGCTCCGGCGAAACCGAAGATACTACGATTGCTGATTTAGCAGTGGCAACTAATGCTGGGCAGATTAAGACGGGATCTTTATCACGTTCGGATCGTATCGCTAAATACAATCAATTATTAAGAATTGAAGGAATCCTGGGTAGCAATGGTGTTTATGCAGGTAAGTCGGCCTATAAGCATTTATCATAAATAAAAGCTAATTCTAGATAATTAGAAAGTGGTAATATAGCCCATGAAAGCATTATTATTTGTTGCCGCTATTCTCCTCGTTTTGCTGTTAGCAGGACAGTGGGTGGGTAGCGGTAGCTATCCAGATCGTTGGCGGATGGAACAAGAAATTACGGCACAAGAAAAATCCAATAAAGAACAAAAAGATAAAAATCGTAAGATTCAAGCTGAATTAAATGATTTGGCATCGGGTAGCGACGCGATAGAAGAACGCGCCCGAAGTGAGCTCGGTATGACCAAAAAAGGGGAAACTTTTTATGAGGTTGTTTTACAGCCTGAAGTAAAAGATGAACCTGCGGCTAAATTGTCTGCTGAAGAACAAGAAGAGCTACGCTTAAAAAAACCGATGCCATTTTCAGCGCCGCTTTCATTGCCTAATAAAGTATTGCCGATAGAAGCTGAAATTGAAGCCAAAGACAAATCTAACTAACTGCGTAGATGAATCAATCAACGAATAAACAAAATGATGAAGGCGATCAATGCGACCAAGCTGTATGGGTTGTTATTCCCGCTGCGGGAGTAGGCAAACGTATGCAATCGGACGTACCTAAACAGTACATTCGTATCCTAGATAAAACCGTTATCGAACATACTTTAGAGTGTTTTACGTCTCATCCACGTGTTGCAGGTATCGTCATTGCACTGCATAGTGATGATCCTTATTGGAAAAATATTGCAAATAAAATCCAATCAGCGGTGCCTATTTATACGGTTGAAGGCGGACAGGAACGTTGTGAATCGGTTATGCAAGGACTTGATTATCTAAGTATGGTAGAGCGTCTCAAAAAAGATCAATGGGTGATGGTACATGATGCTGCAAGACCTTGTTTGATCAGTAAAGATATAGACGCGCTGTTAGCATTAATTAATCAAACAGATGATTCTGCTAATGGGACTGTCATAGGCGGCATTCTCGCAACTCCTGTCAAAGACACGATGAAACGTGCAAAGCAGGGCACAAACACAATATTGAAAACAGAATCACGTGATGATTTATGGCATGCCTTAACGCCGCAACTGTTCCGTTTGGGCGAACTGTACGATGCCTTAGAACAAGGGCTTGACGCGCAAGCAAACATTACCGATGAAGCTTCTGCATTAGAACGTTTAGACAAGTTTCCTGTGTTAGTAGAAGGTAGCGCCACAAACATAAAAATAACCCATCCCGGGGATGTTGAAATAGCCACTGATTTTCTTTCTTCAAAACTTCAAATTAAGGATACAGAATGACGTTTCGTATCGGCAATGGCTACGACGTACATGCTTTTAGTCAAGGAAAGGGCAAAGATGAGGGTGATTCTATCGTTTTGGGTGGTGTCACCATCCCGCACAATAAATCCTTAATCGCTCATTCCGATGGTGATGTTTTAATCCATGCGCTGTGCGATGCCTTATTAGGCGCGTTAGCATTGGGTGATATTGGTCAACACTTTCCCGATAATGATCAAAAATTTGCCGAAATAGACAGTCGTGTATTACTACGCCATGTGAATCAATTAATAAAAAAAGCAGGCTTTAAACTGAGCAACTGTGATTGCACCGTGGTGGCTCAAAGCCCAAAACTTGCGCCGTACATTGTGGATATGCGCACGCTTTTGGCAAAAGACTTAGGCGTAGCTATTGAAGCAGTCAGCGTTAAAGCGACGACAACTGAAAAACTTGGTTTTACGGGGAGAGAAGAAGGTATTGCGGTTTATGCGGTGGTTTTGTTAGAAAAAGCATAAGCGCTATTTTGTACTATACTATTTAGATATGGGCAATTATTGCCTCCGTTCCAGAGGCTAAATTGATTTCTGATCGACCGCCTGATAGGCATTTTTAAGGTGTCCATACCTCCCGCGCGCGCAAAGGACTCGCATATAAATAAGCTTTCTACCGTTTTAATTAAAGTTTGATTAATAATAATCAATGCTCATCACACAGCTTTACCAAACCTTCCAGCACAATATCGTTATAACTGACCATGCCTATAATATCGCCACATTCGGTTTTTACTACGGGTGCTACGTTTAAACCAAAGCGGCTAAATAAGCGTGAGCAATAACGAATATCCATATCATCTCGGACGCAGATGACGGGTTTTGACATGATTTCATAAATATTCACACGCTCGGGCGAGCGGTCTTTAGCAATGACTTTTTTGGCTATGTCGGCTAATAATACGATGCCGTATTCATCGTCTTCGTCGCGTTTGTTTACAATCAACACATGGGAGTCGTGGTGTTCCATTTTCTGCAATGCCGACTTTACGGTAGCAACACCATCGACCATATTGAAGTTTTTCTTCATGACATCGCTTACGCGAATAATGGGTTTCTTTTCCATTTGGTTTTCCATTGGATTCTCCAGTAGGTTATCAATTAGGCTTTCTATTAGAGAATTTCTTCAACTTTTTCAGTCAGTTTCTCTATTTGATGGGTGATGCCGACGGCATCTTCGACGTCTATTTGAAATGCAACACCTGCGCCTTTTTGGGTGTCGAATTCACCCACGCGACTGATCGTTTCTAGTATATGCCGACTGAGGTGTTCTTCCACTAGCATGAGTAGCATATCGCGTTGGGTTTCGAGGGTGAGCCCAAAAAAGGTTTTGCTTTTTTCGATGCCCTCACCGTTTGCATTGTTGATCACAGTTGTACCTGTCGCGCCTGCTTCACGGGCAGCTTCGATAACGGTATCGGTTTTGCTGTCATCAACAAGGGCAATTATTAATTTAAAATGCATGGTACTCCTACCTCTTAATCATTTTGATTTGTATCGGATGCCTTATGAGCATAGGATTATGGATTGAATAATATCGAAAGTATAAGGCAGGTGTTTTGGTGTAGGTCACTTGTATGTCAAGAGGCGCATAGTAATTCTGCATTCGCTTTAAGTCATTTGCAAGCAAAGCACTAAATACGCAATGATTTGAGATCATGCGACCTGAGCCAAAAAGACAAGTTAGGCTTTGGATATTATTTAATTCTTAATCCTCCTATTTATATATTCAGATATTTGTGCATACGCCATTACCGACATAATGGGAAATAAACTAGCAAATGCAATCAAGCCAAAGCCATCCATTAATGGGTTACGTCCCGGTACAGTTTCTGCAAGACCTAAGCCAAGTGCCGCCACTAATGGAACGGTTACGGTGGATGTGGTAACACCGCCCGAATCATAGGCGAGTGGCACGATCATTTTGGGCGCAAAAAAGGTTTGGATTACCACAATGACATAGCCAGTAATAATAAACCAATGTAAAGGATAGCCTGTAACGATTCGGAAAGTACCCAAACCAATACCCACGGCTACACCGAAGGCAACCGCTAAACGCAAACCCCAAACACCGATTGATCCGCTAGAAACCTGATTTGCTTTGATAGCAACCGCAATTAAAGAAGGTTCGGCAATGGTGGTGCTAAAACCGATGGCGATGGCAAAAATATAAACCCAAAAATAATCCTGCCAACGAATCGTTGTGGCGATATGTTCTACGCCTGCATAGATAAAATTAGGATCAGTGAGCTGTTCTGCCATCAAGCGACCTAAAGGGAATAAGGCTTGCTCTAAGCCCTGTAAAAATAACGCTAAGCCAATCAAAACATAAACAAAACCAATAATTACTTTACGCAGATTTGGGATGGGTTTCCGTAAGATAAAAAACTGAAAACCAAATAAGATTATTATAATGGGTAGTACATCTTTCACTGTTGCGAATAATACGCCAGAGAAATCGGCAATCCATTGAGTAATTGCGGGTAACATTGAGGATAAAATAGCGTCCATTAGGTATTTTCCATTAGATAAGCATCCCATAACCCATTACAAAAATAATCGGCGTTAATGATGCCAAGGCGATCAAGCCAAAACCATCCACCATCGGGTTGCGTCCTTTAATACTGCTGGCTAAACCAACACCCAAGGCGGTTACTAGCGGCACGGTAATGGTTGATGTGGTTACGCCACCCGAATCATAAGCAATACCGATAATGGATTGTGGCGCAACCGTCGTCATTAGCACCACGCCGATATAACCGCCGATGATTAAATAATGCATGGGCCAGCCTTTAAGAATACGCAGAACACCAATTAAAATGGCAAGCCCAACTGAAAATGCCACCGTAATACGCAGACCTGTAGCGTAGCTTTTGATAGCATCTTCGTTATTTGAAATGATATTAGCTTCGGCAGCAATTTTGGCGGATTCTGCTGCCACAGCGATCAAGGCAGGTTCGGCAATGGTTGTTCCAAAACCTAGTGCAAAGGCAAATATAAGCAACCACACAACGCTCCCTTTTTTAGCAAAGGCGTGCGCCATGGATTCGCCAATGGGGAATAACCCCATCTCTAAGCCATAAATAAAGAAGGTTAGGCCAAATAGGACCAGAATAACGCCGCTGATTAATCCCCATAAATCAGGGATAGGTTGCTGTAAAACAATGAGTTGGAAAAAAGCGATAACTAAAATAATGGGCGTGAGATCACGCAAGCTACCCAACAGAGAGAGAAATAAGG
>DQUJ01000069.1 GCA_015662325.1 Leucothrix mucor
AATGGTTTTTTTAAACATAGAGACCTTTGCACGAGAGTATGGCGAGAGTAAAAATAGCGTAATTTTTCCTGTTTTTCTTAAGAATGAGGGTAATAGCAGGGCTATTGACCGAGTTTTTATGAAATCAGGAAAAATTAAAGCTTTTTTAATCCGTCATATCTCTCGCGCAAAGGTCTCAATGTATAAAATAGAGATAATAAAATGGCTATAAAACTCGCATTTCTAGGCGTAATCATAATCTGGTCAACCACTCCATTGGGTTTAAAATGGAGCGGTGAAGAGGTTGGCTTTTTATTTGGCGTAACTACACGGATGATGTTGGGAGTAGTGATCTCAACATTAGTTATGCTTGCATTGCGCCACACACTATCGCTACATCGCCAAGCTATTCGCGCCTACATTGCATCGGGTATTGGCATTTATTTAGCCATGTTATTTGGTTATTGGTCAGCAAGCTATATTCCATCGGGTTGGATCGCCGTTATTTGGGGAACATCTCCTGTGTTTGCTGGTGTTTTGGGTAGTATTGTTTTGGGCGAAAAAGCATTTACGCTACACAGAATTATTGGTGTGATTGCAGGCTTAACAGGTTTAGCCATTATCTTTTTGCAAGGTGCATCTATTAGTGAAAATACCCTGCTGGGCGTTGTATTAGCGTTAATCGGCGTGCTGTCGCAAGTCAGCACAGCGGTATGGATTAAGCAGATAAAAGCAGATTTACCCGGCATTGTAATGACAACAGGTGGGCTTGCTGTTTCAGTTCCCTTATTTATTATTACCTGGTGGATATTTGATGGCGCGTTGCCCGAGGTGATTCCAACACGGGTTGCTTGGTCTATTATTTATTTAGCACTGATGGGTTCGGTACTGGGTTTTTCTTTGTACTATTATTTACTCAATCATGTCGAAGCATCCAAGGTTTCGTTAATAACTTTGATAACACCTGTGACTGCATTACTGCTAGGGCATTGGTTAAATAACGAGGCACTTACACTGTGGGTTTTCATCGGAACAGCATTGATTTTAAGTGGGTTGGTAAGTTACCAATTTGGTGGAAAGCTATTTGCTAATAATGTTGATACGTCATAACGGGTATAAAAAACAGATGGACGGTTTTGATTACCCTCTTCTATGAGCTAGGAATATATGGTGTTGATAATCATGGATACCCGCCTGCGCGGGTATGACGATAATTCATGCTTGTAAAGACTTTTAACGCTAGCTTAAATTAAGATTCTGCCAAATACCTTTACTCGGTTCTACTCGATTCATAGAGTAAAAATGTAAACCAGGCGCGCCACCTGCTATGAGTTTTTCACACATATCTGTAACAAACTCATTGCCCAGATTCTGGATAGAATCCAAATCATCGCCATAACCTTCTAGACGTTTGCGTAACCAACGTGGGATTTCTGCGCCTGTGCCATCAGAAAAGCGTGCCAGTTGCACAAAGTTGGTGATGGGCATAATGCCTGGAACGATAGGCTTATCTACGCCTGCTTTAGCGATACTATCCACAAAGTGGAAGTAAGCATCGGGATTGTAGAAATACTGCGTGATCGCTCTATCTGCGCCTGCATCCATCTTTCGTACGAAGTTTTCAATATCCGTTTGATAGTTGGGTGCTTGCGGGTGCATCTCTGGATATGCCGCTGCTTCTATCTGAAAATAATCGTCTGTTTCTTTGCGGATAAATGCGATTAGGTCATTGGCATATTGGAAGTCACCAATGTCGCGCATACCTGAAGGTGAATCGCCACGTAATGCTACCAGACGGTTAATGTCATTTTCTTTATACAGTGCAAGAATGTCACGAATTTGCTTTTCGCTAGAGCCGACACAAGAAAGATGCGAAGCGGTTGGAATGCCCGATTCTTTTTGAGTAGTAATAACGGTGCTTATGGTTGAATCTTGTGTTGATCCGCCAGCACCGTAGGTTACCGAAAAGAAGGCAGGGTTCAGTGTTGCTAACTCATCACGTACTTTTGCTAAGTTTTCAACGCCCTTATCTGTCTTGGGCGGGAAAAACTCGAAGCTGAATGATTGTGCTTTCATAATGTAACTCCTTTTTGATTGCTCATAAGA
>DQUJ01000060.1 GCA_015662325.1 Leucothrix mucor
ACGATTCTAGAGGATTTAAAACAACAAGGTGGCTCATCAACTCTAACGGATAAAAGCAACCCAGAAGATATTTATGCCTACTATGGCGTGAGTAAAAAGAGCTATAAAAAAGCGCTGGGGGCGTTGTATAAAAAACGGTTGATAGTGATAGATAAAGATAAGATAAGTCTTATCAAATAAACTAGCCCTTATCTTCCTCCCCCCTTAGAAAAGAGAGATTTAAAGTACCAAGAAGCTAAAAATGTCTGAAATAATTCTCTAAAGAACAAAAAGAGCGATTCGTTAATAAAATAAAACTCTATTTCAACGATGAGTTAGATCAAACCATCGGTCAATTCAATGCAAAGTTCTTGCTTGATTTTTTCACTGAAGAAGTGGGTTCTTAATCTTACAACCAAGGTTTAGAAGATGCTCAAGCTATTTAAAATAGCCGTCTACAAGATATATAAAAACCTAGTTAGTTTTTTCGAGTTGATCTATTATTTTTCTGCAAAGAATATCCAGATTATGATAACTTGTAGTCTATATTTCGTATAAGAGTAACCATCTTAACTCCATGAAAAAAGCTGGATCAAAACTACGCCGTTTAATGGCACTGGGTGTCATCGTTCTCACCCTATTCCTTATTCTATTCATCTTCTTTGCAACAAAAAGCGCGATGGATGTGTGGGATCGTTTACAGAGCGTTCCCGAGCCATTGTTTTACACCTACATGGTATTGATTGGCGCATTAATTTTGGGCAGTATTTGGCTGGTTTACAAACTATTAAAACCTACTAAATTAGGGCCTGACTTTGAGCGCGAAGCAATCTCCCAAGAACGTATTCTTAAAGAGCTTGATCATGCCGAAGATACGGGTATGGAAACAGCTGATTTACGACGCGAGATTGAACACCTACAAGAACGTAAAGCTGCAGGCAGTATTTATGTGGCGTTGTTTGGTGATGTTAGCACGGGTAAATCATCCATTATTAAAACGTTGTTACCCGATTCTCTCGCCGAAAAGAAACAAATCGATATCAACGTGCAAGGCGGTTCTACGCAAGACATTGCGCAATATACGTGGAAGAGTAGTTCGGGCGACAAGCTGATTCTTACCGATTTACCGGGGCGTAATGAGGCACAAGGGTCACTTGATGCAATGGCGCAAGATGAAGCAATACGTGCGCAAGTCGTTATTTATGTAACCGATTCTGATTTATCGCGTAGCCAGTTTGAGGATATTCAGCAACTTAAAAGTTTTGGCAAACCAATGATTGTTGCGCTAAATAAAAGTGATCGTTTTAATGATGAAGAAAAAACGTTGATACACACGCGTTTTGATGAACACTTTAGTGATGAAAAAAATAGTACCGAAGGAAGTAAAAAATCATCCGCAAAAAAGATCCAATTGGTTTTCATCCAGTCGGGCGGTGAAGAAGAAATATTAAAAATCTATCCCGATGGTCGTGAAGAAACAGTCATTCGTGAACGCAAAGCAGATATTGATAACCTTGCCAGTGCGTTGCAAACAGAAATTGATTCACAAAGTGAGTTACTCGAAAACTTACGCGATGCCAGCGTATTTGTTTTAGTCAAACAAAAACTCGATAGCGCCAAAGTAGAATTCCGTAATGATAAAGCCGAAGCGATTATAAAAAGCTCTACCCGTAAAGCCGTATTGGGTGCATTAGCCGCGCTAAGTCCGGGTTCTGATTTAGTTATTCAAGGTGTGCTTGGCACACAAATGGTCAAGCAACTCTGTTCGTTATACGATGTGCCGGTACGCCAGTTAGACATCGACAAATTATTAGAATTTAGTTCGGGGCAATTAAAAAAGAGCACACCCATACTGTTAGCTGTTGCTGGCAATGGCATGAAAGCATTCCCCGGCATTGGCACTGTCACCGGTGGTTTAACACATGCGGTCGCTTACGGATTAATCTTTGATGCGCTCGGTCATGCCATCACAAAAACATTGCAACAGCGCGGTAAATTACAAGCCGCGCCGACTGCACTCACCTTTAAGGAGATGCTCAGTGAAAATCTTGAAACACGCGCAAAAATATTTGCCAAGTTGGTTCTCGACAGCAAGTCCAAGGAGTGATGATGCGCTATCTACAAATGAAGATTCGGATATAAAGGAAACAGATTCATTGAGTAATAAAGCGAATAATCAAAACACAAATAAAAACGATAACGGCGAAGCAAACGTCGATCTAGCCAAAGAAAGTCTTACTCAATTACTCGACGATAGTCGTGTGCCTGATTCTGTTCGAAACCTATTACGCGATGATTATCAAAAACTACGCGGGATGCTCGACAAGTTAGAAAAAGGGCATCTACACATTGCTGTGTTTGGTCGTGTTAGCGTTGGTAAATCATCGGTTTTAAACGCCCTACTGGGCAAGCAAACCTTCAGTGTAAGCGTGTTACATGGTGAAACCAAAACCGAAGGCATCGCCGAATGGCAAGAAGTCGATGCAGGTGGTGTTTACCTGATAGACACCCCAGGCATTAACGAAATAGACGGCGAAGAACGCGAACGCCTCGCACACGAAGTCGCCAACCGTTCTGATCTTTTATTATTTGTGATCGACAGTGATTTAACCGATGTGGAACTGAGCGCACTAAAAATTGTGGCAAACGCTCAACGCCCGATTATTCTCGTCGTCAACAAAGCCGACCAATACAATGAAGCTGAAATTTTAAAGCTGCGTACCATTATTCACAAACGTGTTAAGAACATCATCGCGCCAGAAAATATTGTATTCAGTGCAGCATCTCCCAGCCAGCAAACGGTTATTTATGTGGATGATGATGGCAATGAAAAAGAAACCGTACGCCAACGCCCCGTTGATATTATCAATTTAAAATCACGGCTTTGGGATATTATCGAAGCCGAAGGTAAAACGCTGACTGCACTTAATGCATCCTTATTCGCAGGAAACCTCAGTGAACAACTCGGTGAGCGTCTACTTGTCGCACGTAAAGAACTAGGCGAAGAAACGATTCATATGTACTGTGCCGGCAAAGGTATTGCAGTGGCAATCAACCCTATTCCAGTCGCCGATTTATTAGCCGCTGCTGCAATTGATGTAAGTATGGTGATTCACTTATCCAAAATTTATGGCTTGCCCATGAGTAAAACCGAAGCAGGTGATTTAATTAAAACCATTGCCGCACAAATGTTAGTTTTATACGCTACTTTTTGGGCAATACATTTTGCATCATCCGCGTTAAAAATTGGCACGGGTGGTTTATCTACTGTGGTAACAGGCGTTGCACAGGGTGCTGTTGCTTGGTATGGCACGTTAATTGTTGGGCGTGTGGCCGAAGACTACTTGGTTAAAGGGAAATCTTGGGGAGATGGCGGACCAAAATTAATTGTACAAAGTATACTAGACAGCTTAGATAGTGACTCGGTAATGAGTGAAGCCAAAGAAGAAATTATCGGCTATTTAAAAAACACAAAAAAATCAAAAAAGACATCATAAAATGAGTAGACGACACCCTAATAAAAAGCGCGGCTATCCTTTTAAGCGGATGTTTAAACGCAAGCTAAGACGCATTACCTACATGCTACTCGCGGCGGCAGTTGCCAGTGGTATTGCTTATTATAAAAAGAACGTCAGCAATCAATCGGCAACTGTTGCTACTCAAGCAGAGACAACATCTAACTCCCGACCGAATTCGGAAAAAAACAGCTCGTCACGAACCCACTCCATAACAAATAAAGACCAGCAAAAAGCCATTAAAAGGATTCGTGCAGCAGCTAATAACACCGATGCTCAGTTTTGGACGAGTATTCAAGGCACGGTTGTAAAACTATTAAAAGATGATCTCAAGGGCAGTCAACATCAAAAATTTATAATAAAAATAGCACCCGATATTACCTTGCTGGTCGCCCATAATATTGATTTAGCCCAACGCGCGCCTGTAAGAAAAGGCGACAAAATCAACCTACGCGGACGCTATGAATGGAGTAATCGTGGTGGTGTGATGCATTGGACGCACCATGATCCGAAAGGTAGAAAACAAGGTGGCTGGATTGAAGTGAATGGTAAGAAATATCGCTAATTACGGTACAAGATTAAATATCTAAGGCTCTTCTTCTGCCGGTTTAGATAGTGCTAACTCAATCGCTTCAATTATTCTTTGCGGGTGCGCCTGCGATTGTAGTTCGCAATGAAACTGCCCTTTTTGATATAGGAACATACTCGGCAAATGAAACACATTAAACTCATTTACCAGTGCTGACGCTTTATCTGCTTTGATTTCAAATACATTAAAATCTAAAAAATGATCGTTAAATTGCTGTTGTTCTCGAATAAAAAGATCACGTAAATGATGGCACGATGCACACTGTGGCCCTGTAAAAAAGACCAGTGTAATTCCAGCGGTGTCTGAAATAACAGGATGGAAATTAAACTCGACGAGTTCTTTGATCACTTGAATCTTGCCTTGCTCAGATTAGAATTAGTACAAGTTCGTCGCGCCCTTCGACTCCGCTCAGGGAGCTATACCTCAAAGCTAGTACTCTGAGCGGAATCGAAGGTACGGAATATGAGCACATTAATGCTTGCCTGTATCCAATCCTTTGGAACAACTGCTCATATTACTATTCTTTCTCTTCAATCCAGTTCATTTGAATAGATTCTAATATTTTCTCATTGGATTTTTCTGGGTCATCTTCGAAGCTTTCTAGTTTACAAACCCATTCGTGCAAGTCTGTAAAACGGATAAATTTCGGATCAACGTCAGGATGTGCTTCATCCAATTCGATTGCTAAGTCTAGCGTATCTGTCCATTTGTATTTCATAACCTAACTTCCTTCCACTTGTCTCAGATAATATTACACATTTATTTCTTTTTTTGACTTATGCGAATCAATGTACTGTATCAAATAGTACAAAATAACGGCATTAATCCCAAAAACAAACCCTAACATGAGCCAAAGCCACTTTGCAGAATTCATTGATTTAGCATGAAAGAATAGCCATACCCCAATCGCAAACTCTACAATATGTCTTAAAAAAAGAAGAGCCAAATTAATCGTAGTTTCCATAGTAGATAAAGCGCTAAACGTCTCTAAATCTAAGAAATGAGAAAATATAATATTAAATAAAAATGGAGATACAAATAGTGTTACAAGCCACAAAATAATAATAACTATTGCAAATTTTTCTACTTTAATTATTTCCATAGTTTATTGCCTACAGTCAATTCCTAATGGTTTTCTGAGACCATATTGATGGTATATTTTGGCATTTCTAACACTAAGTCTTCCTTGCCTACTTTTGCCTGACAACTTAGGCGCGAATCTGGATCTACACCCCACGCTTTATCCAAATAATCTTCTTCTAAATCAGTGGCTTCTTCTAAAGAATCAAAACCTTCACGCACGTAGATATGGCAGGTTGTGCAAGCACAGGATTTTTCACAGGCGTGTTCAATGTCGATGTGATTGGCTAATCCTGCATCACATAAGGTAGTACCTGTTTCTGCTTCAAAAACAGCTCCATCGGGACAAAGATCTTCGTGGGGTAAAAATATTATTTGTGGCATTTTATCATTCTCTAACTAAATATATTAACCATAGAGAACACAGAGAGAGATATCCTTTGTGTTCTTTGTGGTTAGATTATTTTTTAAACTCATCAACATTATGACCAGCCATTGCAGTTTTAACATTATCATTCATACGACGCGCTACGTAAAATTCAGCTGCTTTTTCCATGCTTTCTATGGCAGTTTTAACTTCTTCTGCATCATCACTGGAATCTTTCACTTTCTGTAATACAGAACGCGCATCAATGAGTAGCTTCATTTCCTTATCATTGAGCATTGTATCTGCATCGGATTTCATGGCTGAATCTAAAGCTTCTAATGTCCTATCTGCTTCGACTAATTGTTCACGCAAACGTCGTGCTTCCATATCCACTTTAGCATTATCCATCGAATCACGAATCATGCCTTCAATTTGGCTATCCGTCAGTCCATAAGAAGGTTTTACTTCAATACTGGATTTAACACCGGTTGTTTCTTCTTCGGCATGCACGTTTAACAAACCATCCGCATCCACTTGAAAGGTAACTTTAATACGCGCAGCACCAGCCACCATCGGTGGAATCCCTTTTAAGGCAAACTTAGCTAAGGAGCGATTCTCTTCTACTGTTTCACGTTCACCTTGCAAAATATGCACGGTCATTGCCGTTTGATCATTTTTAAACGTCGTAAATTCTTGGGCGCGGGTAATAGGAATAGTGGTGTTACGTGCAATCACTTTTTCAACTAAGCCACCGTAGGTTTCTAAACCTAATGAGAGCGGAATCACATCCAGCAACAGCATTTCTTCATCGGGCTTATTGCCAGCTAAAACATCGGCTTGTAATGCCGCACCAATGGCAACGACCTTATCAGGGTCGATACTTACTAAGGGCGGTTGATCAAAAAATTCACCTACTTTTTCACGAATTATGGGCATTCGGGTAGAACCACCCACCATCACCACATCATGAACCTTATCTTTATTTAAATCGGCGTCACGTAACGCGCGTCGACAAGCCAATAGCGTTTTTTTCACCAAGGGGGCAACCATTTGATTAAAATCAGAACGACTCAATGTTGATTGCCAATCACCCAATTTAACCGTGGTTTCATCTGTATTCGACGATAATTCTGACAATGCTTCTTTAACCCGTCGCGCTTCTACCATGGCATGATGAGTTAAGGAACTG
>DQUJ01000172.1 GCA_015662325.1 Leucothrix mucor
AGGGCACGCTTTGTTGGAAATTCACCATTTCTTCTACGCCATAATCACTGAATGCAACCGTCATTTGGTGCATATTAAATGAGGTTGATGCGTTTAATGGGCCAACACCATCGGCGGATAAAACAATATCAGAGACTGTATCGGTTGGTACAACCGATTTCTTATCATCATCATTGCTGCAGGCGCTTAATAATGCGCTTAGCGCGATGAGGGCAACGGTGGTTTTAGTCGAACGTTTTAGTAACTTCAGCATGTAATCCCCTTTGAGACCACCGAGTTATAGTGGAGGTCCTCCTAATTAATTTCTTTTGATATTCTCCCATAAAGGAGGTTGAAGAACAATCAAGGAATCAAAGGGCTTTATTACTAAAACAGAGGCTAAAAAATATCAATTTCTTGTCGAATCTCTGTTTCCATATTGGCAATACTGCCAAAGTGTTTCATCATTTCATCAGAGCCTTCCTGAGACATGAGGTTTTTCATAAATGTTTCTTGGTGTGTTTTACTTTCCCACTTAACGATGCAGTAGACTCTGCTATCAGGGTCGATTCCCGAATCTCGGCTGATAAAGCCTTCTGCTTTAGCAATATCAGTATCAATGCTTTTTGATAATTCCTTCCAGTTTTCTAGTTGCCCTTCATGTAATTCAAACGATTCAATAATGGTATAAGGATTCATTGTAGGTTCTCCAGTTAGTTTGATTGTAAAAATAAGAGCATACAACATCACTACTGACAGCATTGTGTCAGTAGGTGATTAATAAACTTTAATTATTGTAAAATGTTCGAGCTGACTGGTAAATGATATCGTATTATATCTGTTTTCTAAGCCTTAAATTTACCGCGTTTAATAAGATCAGTTTCCATTATTTCAATTTCACGGGCGCCAGAAGTAACAATGTCAGGATCAGGAATGTAATTTAATTTATCGTTCGTTCTGTCGTAAGGAACACTATTTAATAACACACGTAATACATTTAAGCGCGCCGCGTGCTTGTCGTTCGAGCGAATAATCGTCCACGGTGTCGCAGAGGTGTGCGAGCGTTTAAGCATGTCATATTTTACAGTGGTAAACTCATCCCAGCGATCCTGTGCTTGTAAATCAACTTCTGATAATTTCCATTGTCGAAGCTCATCTGTTTTACGGCGATCAAAACGGCGTGATTGTTCTGCTTTAGTTACACTAAAATAGAGTTTTATTAGAATCGTGCCTTGTCTTACTAAATCTTTTTCGAAGCCGACAACGCCGCGCATGAAGTTTTTATATTCTTCGGGTGTACAAAAGCCAAAAACAGGTTCTACCATGGCGCGGTTATACCAGCTTCTATCAAACATCACGATCTCGCCACCGCGTGGAAACTGCTCGACATAACGTTGGAAATACCATTGGCTACGTTGATAATCCGTCGGCTTACCTAGTGCAACGACACGATAATGTTTTTCATTCATATAGCGAGAAACACGGCGAATTGTGCCGCCTTTTCCCGATGCATCACGTCCTTCGAAAAGGATGATCATGCGTTTTTGGGTTTCTTCTAAATAGTTTTGTAAGCCAATTAATTCCGCCTGATAAGGTCGTAACTCTAGTTCTTTAGCGTAACGTCTTTCTGCTTTTTTCTTATTGTTTTTTAAGTGCGTGATTTCCTCTTGCAAGGAGATAATGTGTTCTTCGGGTGATTGTCCCTGCTCAATTTCAAGGTCGATGATATTCTCTTTTTCGTTGTTTGTAGTCATGAATTTCTCGCAGGTTTTGAACAATTCTGTTGATTACTTTCTAAACAATAAGCATAGTCCTAAAATGACAATAGAACAAAACATAAATAGACTATTGATGCCGTTAGTTAGTCCTTTCATCTTAATCATTACGGTATTACTTATTGTTTCGCTTTCAACGGTTGGGTTTGCACGTGATCTTGCAAAGCCTAAGATAATTCTAGCAAATATTTATCATCAAGGGCTTGATCTAAGTAACTATTGGGTGAGTGAAAAACTGGATGGCGTAAGAGCGTATTGGGATGGTAAGCAGTTGGTGTCTCGTGGTGGTAATATTTATCATGCGCCGGACTGGTTTATTGCTGATTTTCCGACGCAGAAATTAGACGGTGAATTGTGGATTGCGCGTCAAAACTTTGAATTAGTGGTCAGTACCGTAAGAGATAAAATACCCGATGAGCGTGCGTGGCAAGAGATTAAGTATATGGCATTTGATATGCCTGATTTAGAAACACCTTTTGATGATCGTTTATTACAGTTAGAAACAACCATTAAAACAGCTAATATTCCTTGGTTAAGGCTCGTAAAACAATGGCGAGTAAGTGATCATAAAACATTAATGAGCCAGCTAGAAACGTACATAAAAGCGGGGGCAGAGGGCTTAATGCTACATCGCGGTTCATCGACTTATAAAGGTAAACGCAGTGGAGATTTACTTAAAGTAAAACCGTACCAAGACGCAGAAGCCGTTGTTATTCAACATATTGAAGGCAAAGGTAAATATAAAGGGATGATGGGCGCTTTAGTTGTAAGAATGCCAAATGATTTAGAATTTAAGATTGGCACAGGTTTTTCTGATAAGGAACGTCAAAATCCGCCAGCAGTAGGCGCTACAGTCACGTATCAATATCACGGAAAAACTAAGAATGGCGTTCCACGGTTTGCTAGTTTTTTAAGAATTAGGAAGCCTGATAAGAAAGATAGGCACGTCTAACATAACGAGTATTGTTAGTTTTTTTACGATGTTTTTCAATTATTTAAGGGGTAATTTAAAGATTTCTAATCTTCTCGTCTTTAACCTTTCCTTCATTCATTATAAAGCCTTCTATTTCGCTAAATTCATTTTTTTCAAGAACTCTACTAGATGCTATGTTAATAGAACTGAATTAGGGCAAAAAGATAAGCTGATAAAACAAAATAATATTTGGTTTCTGAGCCTGAATAATTAAAACTCTTTTCTAAGGCTACATTACTCACCTTACTCGGAGAATCAGGATAAGCCCCGTTCTTAACTTATAATCCTCAATACCCCTAGTAGTGTTTTTATTTACATTAAAAGAAACACTGCTCATCAGTCGGAAACGAACCATCGCGCACAGTCTTCACATACGCCGCGATGGCTTCTGGAAT
>DQUJ01000147.1 GCA_015662325.1 Leucothrix mucor
GGTAGCACCCAATCAGGTCGCACAAAATGACACGTATAGCCCTGTGGAATACGTTCTAAATAATCTTGATGTTCTGGCTCTGCTTCCCAAAAATCAACAGCAATTGAAACTTTAGTTACCGCAGGAGCAGGCCATAAGCCGGATGCGTTGACATCTTCAATTGTTTTTAGCGCAATTTTTTTTTGTTCTTCATTTGTATAAAAGATTTCAGAACGATACGATGAACCACGATCATTGCCTTGGCGATCTAGCGTAGAAGGATCGTGAATCTGAAAAAAGAAAGCCAGTATTTTTCGGTAGCTTGTGATTGTATTATCAAATTCAATTTCTATCGCTTCGGCATGGGTGCCGTGGTTTGGGTAAGTAGCATTAGGTGTATTGTTATCTCCCGTATAACCTACGCGCGTAGAAATAACTCCCGCTTGTTTCCGAATTAAATCCTGCATCCCCCAAAAACATCCACCTGCTAGTATGGCTCGTTCTATATTCATAGTATATTCAATTGTGATTTTTGTATAAGTCTAAGGATTTTTTTAATGAATGACAATAAAACACGTTGCGAATGGGTTAATGGAGGTAACGAGCTTTACCATGATTATCATGATAAGGAATGGGGTGTACCTGTCCATGATGATCAAGAGTTGTTTGAGTTTTTGATTCTCGAAGGTGCGCAAGCGGGCTTGAGTTGGGCGACTGTTTTAAATAAGCGAGAAGGTTACCGTAAGGCGTTTGATAATTTCGATATTAAAAAAGTGGCGCAGTACGACCAAGATAAAATAGATGCTTTGTTGCAAAATCCCGAAATAGTAAGAAACAAGCTAAAAGTAAATGCAACCGTTGTAAATGCCAACATCGTTTTAGACGTGCAAAAAGAATTTGGTAGTTTTGATGCTTATATTTGGCAATTCACCGATGGAAAAATTATTCAAAACACATGGCAGACGATGAGCGACGTGCCTGCAAGTACGCCAGAATCTGATGAAATGAGTAAGGTGTTAAAGAACCGTGGTTTTAAGTTTATCGGTACGACCATTTGTTATGCCTTTATGCAGGCAACAGGTATGGTGAATGATCATACGGTTGATTGTTTTTGCTTTTCAAAGCTCGCCAAGAGCTGAGCCGAATGCGGCGAGACAATAGCTTTAGCTAACCCTTTAGGGTGAGGCGTAGCCGAATAAAAGTACTTGGGGTTTCCGCAAGAAAAACCAGAAGTTGGTCGAGGCAATGCGCAAAACTACTTCGTAGTGCTATCTAAGGTAGGAATATATGTTGAATTACTCTTTTCAAGTCTTGTGTTTAATCAAGCTCGGCATTAGACTTCTCCCATCAAGAAATTAAAGAGTGTGCAGTATAATGTTTCACGGAAGTATGGTTGCTTTAGTCACCCCCATGAACCCTGATGGGAGTGTCGATCAAAAAGCGTTGGAAGCACTGATTGGCTTTCATTTAGATAACGGCACAGATGCTATCGTATCCATGGGTACGACGGGCGAGTCTGCCACTTTTTCTCACCCAGAACATCGAGCGGTGGTTAAACGTACCGTAGAGATTGTTGCGGGTAAAATCCCTGTGATTGCAGGTACAGGATCAAACAGTACTCAAGAAGCCATTGAGCTAACCAAAGGTGCGTTGAACGATGGCGCAGATGCCGCATTGTTAGTTGCACCTTACTACAATAAACCGCCACAAGAAGGCTTGTATCAACACCATAAGTTGATTGCAGAAAGCGTTGCTATCCCGCAAATTCTATATAACGTCCCTGGTCGAACTGCATGTGATATGTTGCCAGAAACGGTCGAACGTTTATCGCACTTTTCTAATATTGTTGCTATTAAAGAAGCAACGGGTGATTTAGAGCGTGCCAAAGATATTTTGCAACGTTGCGGTGATCGTATAGATGTTATCAGTGGTGATGATGGCACGGCGATGGAATTAATCTTGAATGGCGCGAAAGGTGATATTTCTGTGACGGCGAATGTTGCACCCAAAGCAATGCACGAAATGTGTAAGGCGGCATTGGCGGGTGATCGTGAAACAGCAGAGAGAATCAATGCGCCTTTACTCGCGTTACATAATGATTTATTTGTCGAAGCCAATCCAATACCGGTTAAATATGCGGTGCATAAAATGGGCTATGGCGCGAATGCATTGCGTTTGCCGTTAGTTGGCTTGTCAGAAGAATATCAAGCAACTGTTCTGGCGGCGATGAAGCAAGCAAATGTTGAACTTGTTAGCCGATAACGAATCTATTCAGCGGGAATGTAATTATTAGCCAGTAATTTAGCGTGTTAATAACGAGAAGTTAATATAAGAAGTTAAATACTTTTTTAAATAAAGAGCGTAGCAAATGAAAAAGAATAGTGTTGTTTTGAATGGTTTAGTGTGTGTTTTAGTCCTTTCTGGCTGTTCAAAAATAGATAGCATGCTGGATTCTAAGGGCGCTGTAAATTATCAGCAAAATCAAACGGCAGTCAAAGGAATGGAAATACCGCCTGACTTAACGGCGCCAGAATACGATTCTGCTTTTGCGATGCCAGAAAATGGCACGATTTCAGTTGCTGAAATGCAACGTGGTCGTTTAGCACCTACGGTTTATAATCCTGCTGTGGTATTACCTGTGCTGTCAAGTGGGTCAGGCGTTTTACCCATGCCAGCTTCTCAGCCTGATCAGTCTGAGAGAACAGGCGATCTATCCAGTATTAAAAATGATTCTGGAGAAGTCATATTGCAGGTTCACGATACTTACTCACGTGCTTTAGTGTTAACCGATATTATTTTAGAACGCTTAAAATTTGCTGTTCAGCGTCGAGACCAATCGACAGGCGTTTATCATGTTCAATATAATGGTAATGATGTAGCAAGTAATGGTGAAAAAGGATTCCTTTCGGGAATGTTTAAACGTTCTGCATCAAAAGCCTTGGCAAAAGGTCAAAATTATCAAGTGCAAATAAAAGACCAAGCAGGCATATCTATCATTCGTTTCAGGAAAAGTGGTGGTCAATTATTAAGTCCGCAAAACCAAACCCAAGTGATGACGTTATTAAATAATGCATTTAATCGCTAAAGCTATAGTAAAGGAAATGGCAAAGGGAATCGTATGATACGTTTTGCCTCATTGGGGAGTGGCAGTAAAGGCAATGCGACTTTAATTGAATCAGGTGCTAATGATAAAGACACACGTCTGCTTCTTGACTGTGGCTTTTCCATAAAAGAAGTTGAAAAACGTTTTGCAAAGTTAGATCGTATAGTAGAAACAATAGATGCCATCGTGGTCACGCATGAGCATTCAGATCATATCATCGGGGTAGGGCGCTTATCCCGAAAATATAATATCCCTGTTTGGTTAACGCCGGGCACATGGGATGCTTGTCGTGATAGCGCTTTTGCCGAAACCCATTTTATCGATAGTCATACCGATTTTGAAATTAAGGATATAAAACTTCATCCTTTTCCTGTGCCGCACGATGCGCGCGAGCCGTGTCAATTTGTGTTTTCAGACGGTGCAAAACGTTTAGGTGTCGCAACAGATCTAGGTTGTTCTACACCACATATTGTAAAACACTTAAGTAACGTAGATGGATTGTTACTGGAGTGTAATTACGATCAACGTATGTTGATGGGGGGCGCATATCCGCAATCATTAAAAGATAGAGTCGCCAGCGTTAAAGGGCATTTGGATAATACCCATGCAACACAGCTATTGAAAAGTTTAGAATTGCCCCAACTTAAACATATTATTGGTATGCACGTCAGTGAAAAAAATAATTTACCCGAATACGCAACTAAAGCATTGTGTGATGGTTTAGGTTGTGAGGTGAATGAAGTATCACTTGCATCGCAAACAGAGGGTTTTTCATGGCGAGAACTGTGTTAATAATTTATGTTAAGAGCAATTTCAAGGGCATTTAAAATACGCTAAACCATTGTTCTATTGACAGTTAAATAAAGTATGTAGCAAGCCCCAGCAATAACTGAAAAACTGTACTAAGCTTTATTATGCGAAAACCAAAGTTTAGGAGTTGACGAGTATTAACATCTGTATATAATGCGCGCTCTGATTTGGGGTAACGAACAGTAAATTTACCTTATATTAGCGTTCTTTAAATACTTAAAGAATTGTGCTTAAAAGTGTTGACCACTGATAAGCAGGGGAATATAATTCCCGACCCGTTCAGGCAGAGGCTTGAACTGATGTTTAAAAAATGAGAACCAGAAAAACTTGTGTGGGTGCTTGTGGCTTGTGTTTAAAACGCAAGAAGCAAGAATCCAAACGAGCGAAGTAACAATTCATTTATGTTGAGTATATTTTACTGAGTATGAATGGACGATTAACACGTAAGTTAGGTTTCGACCTTCAATTTAAAGATTAAAGTCCGTAAGGACTTAAAA
>DQUJ01000088.1 GCA_015662325.1 Leucothrix mucor
CCAATAACAACACCAAAAAGGAAGTTAGTAAATGAAACAATGCGTCGATGTATTATCGTGTCTTTCCTAAATAAAAAACCAACCAACAACATAATGGGGGCTGAAAAAATTATTAAATGGAAAATAAAGGAGAATAGCGATAACAACATGCCCCCTATAAAACTAAAAAACTCCATTTACCCTCCATGAAAACCTAGACCAAACCTATACATAAACAGCTTCTATCCCCTCCCCAACCTCCCCTTGCTAAATGGAGGGAGCTAAACAAGCCTTGTTTTTTCTCAGGCTAGAATTAACCTGTCTTTCATTTATTCAAGCCTTTATACTTTTTTTATGCTTTCTTGAGTCGTAATCTCAACGGGTTTATGAGAAACCAGATGGCTAATATCAATTTGATTGCCGTACTTTTCTTTAATCACTTTAAGCGCACGAACGCGTTTACCAAAGAAGTGTTCCTCGCCGATTACATCATATAACCCCGAACGTTTTAGCGCGTCTGTTAGTTTGAATTTGGCGCGGGTGATATAAAATTCAATGCCTGCTTCTTTCAAGCCTTCGGACATATGTGTGAGCATTTCTTCACCCGTTACGTCGATTTGATCTACCGCTTCCAAATCTAAAATCAATACTTTTAATTCTGGTTTATCAGCAACCGCGTTGAGTAATTTTTTTTCTAGATAGCCTGCGTTGGCAAAGTACAAATCGCCGTCATAACGATAAATAGCCAATGTACGGCTGGTTTCCATACCAAACTTTTGTGCATCTGTATAAAGCCCTTTTTCATCCATTGCTATTTCGGCAAAGTGTGGGCGCATAGTGCGAGAAATATAAAAAACCATCGAAAGAATAACACCAATAAAAATGCCCCACTCCAAATGCGGTGCAAAATAAAGTGTTGTTAAAAATACCGCTAAAGCAACAAAACCATCGTGTGGATTAACAGACCAGGCGTGTTTAAACGGCTGAAAATGAATCATACCAACAACCGCTACGATAATAACGGCTGCCAAGGTTGATAGTGGTAAATAGTAAAGTAATGGCGTTAAGAATAATAAGGTAAGCCCCACAATCAAACCTGAAACGACTGCGGTAAAACCTGTTTTTGCGCCTGCATCAAAAGCGACCGCCGTACGTGAGAAAGAACCAGAAACAGCATAACCTTGTGTAACACCCGCCACCAAATTCGCCAAACCTTTGCCCACCATTTCTTGATCGGCTGATAAATGCTGACGGGTTTTTGATGCCACGGCTTTAGCAATAGAAAATGCCTCTACAAAGCTGAGTAACGCGATCATAAACGCGGGCAATAAAAGGGCTTGAAAATGGTTAGCATCAATCGTTGGCACAATAAATGAGGGTAAGCCCGATTGAACCTCACCCACAATTTTTGCGCCTGTCGCATCATAATGCGTTAACCATGATATGACCGTTGCAATCACAACCGTAAACAATACACCAGGTAATTTAGGGGTGAATTTCTTAAACAAAATCAATAACAACAAAGAAAAACTTCCCATTAATAACGTAGGAAAATGAGTGCTATCAGGAATGGCGACAATCAAATTCCACAGGGTTTCATAAAGATGCGCACCAGGTTCTGGCTCTATGCCCAATATTTTCCCAACCTGTAAAGAACTAATCACAATGGCGGCAGCATTGGTAAAACCAATCACCACAGGATGTGATAAAAAATCAACTAATATACCAAGGCGCAATAGCCCTAAGATTACTTGAATAACCCCCGCCATAATCGCCAACATTGCTGCATAAACAATGTATTGTTCAACACTTAGGCCTAATGGAAGCAACGCGGCGGCACTCATTAAAGAAATAATCGCCACTGGCCCGTTTTGTAATTGCCGCGAAGAGCCAAACACCGCCGCCACAATCGGCACCAAAAACGCGGCGTACAAACCCATCTGTGGTGGTAAGCCCGCCAGCTGGGCGTATGCCATCGACTGGGGAATTAGCACTAAGGCAACGGTAATGCCTGCAAGAATATCGGCTTTTAAGATCTGCGGATTTTTTAATTCAAAAATCCAATCAAGAAAAGGGGTAAAACGACTTTTGGTATCGTGAAAAAACTGTGACAAATAATTATTCATATATTATGCGCGACCAATCAATTCTATTTGATAACCATCAGGGTCTTCTAAAAACGCAATAATCGTATCGCCCGCATTCATCGGCCCTGCTTCACGTATGATTTTTCCGCCGACCTGCTTCATTTTTTCGCACGCCTCATACACATCGGGCACACCAATCGCGATATGACCAAAAGCTGTGCCTATTTCATATTCTTCCACACCCCAGTTATAAGTAAGTTCAAGCACAGTGTTATTGGCTTCATCGCCATAACCCAGAAACGCCAGGGTAAACTTTCCATCGGGGTATTCTTTTCGGCGTAGCTCTGTCATATCTAACACTTGCGTGTAAAAAGTGATGGATTTTTCTAAGTCTCCTACGCGGAGCATGGTGTGTAATATTCTCATTATTTGCTATTCCTAGCCCACGTTAGTCAGGGCTTAAATCCTTCATTAAAAACTTCTTATCAGATGATAATTGAATGGCTTCTAAAAGCGACCCAGTGGCGGGCAGATAAAAGCCAATCTGCTTAGTCAATAAAAGCTAATATGATTATTACTGTCTTCATGTTTACCCCAAAATCACTAAACTGTTAATTATTTAGTAGCCTCAAAAACACCCCGCTCTCTATTCTTCTCCACCTTATTCCATTCAAACACATTGCCATTCATCGCAATATAAACCCCATGATCTAATGTTTGTACAGATGCCAAAGCAAAACCTACATTAAACATCGCATCGGAATGTTTAAACACAAACGGCACCATCGCGCCGACGATTACAATGGTTTTATCTAGTAGATTATTTAGAATAGCCTCACCCAACACTTTGGCTGTTTCCACCATCGTGTCCGTGCCGTGGGTAATAATTATTTTATCTTCTACTGTTTTAATACAGGCGTTTAGAATCTCTTGCCTATCCGCATCATCCATTTGCAGGCTATCTTTCAGCATCAGCTGTTCGATATTAATATCGGCACGATTACGCCCCAGTTCAAATAAATCAGGGATATGGGTTTTGGTAAAATCCAACTCACCGTTTGATTCGTTATAGCTTTTGTCGATTGTTCCGCCAGTTAACAGTAGTTTTATACTCATTACGCACTCTAAATGATTTGTTTAGAGATCTTTGCACGAGAGGCACGACGAATTAAAATACTTAAACTCTCCCTAATTTCCATAAAAATCGGTCAATAGCCCTGCTATTACCCTCGTTTTTAAGAAAAACAGGAAAAATTACGTTATTTTTACTCTCGCCATATTCTCGTGCAAAGATCTCAATTTAGTTTTTGATTAGGTTGGATATTATCATCATAGCTCGCTATTATTAACGGATAATTTTTCTGGGCTAATAACTTGATGTCAAACAGGTTTATATTTCTTATCACTTGTTTCTGCTGGGCAACGGTTTCCGTCAACGCGGATAACTGGAATAATCCGCACCCCGCTACAAAAGCAAAACAAGATGTTTTATTTTCATCTTTCTCTTTGCCCCCCAAACACCTTGACCCTGTCATTTCTTACAGCTCCAACGAATGGGCGATTATAAGCCATGTTTACGAGCCGCCATTACAATATAACTATCTAAAACGTCCCTATGAGCTTGAGCCGTTAACGCTAACGCAAATGCCATCTGTGCGTTATTTAGATAAAGAAAACAATGAAGTTGATAAAGATTCATCCGCCGTTGTTTTTTCTGAATACACACTCACACTTCGTGATGATATTACGTTCCAAAACCACCCTTCTTTCACGAAGGATAATGAAGAAAAGCTTTTATACGGCAATCTCAATGAAACCCAAATAGCAGACATTTCTAGCCTTGATGATTTTAAGAAGACAGCATCGCGTGGTCTACTTGCATCGGATTATGAATACGCCATCAAGCGCATGGCGGTACGCCAGTATCACTCGCCTATTTTAGATACCATGACAGAATATGTGGTGGGGCTTAGCGAATATTCAAAAGAGATTACAGCGTTTGCCAAGCAAAAGAAAAAAGATAAGCAACTGCTTGATTTACGCTCACACAAAATCTCTGGCGTAACGGCGGTGGATGACCATACCCTCCGTATAAAAATTAAAGGGCATTACCCGCAGTTTTTATATTGGCTTAGTATGAATTTCTTTGCGCCAATTCCGTGGGAAGCGGATTTGTTTTATCAACAACCTGCGCTGATAAAAAAGAACTTAACGCTCAACTGGTTTCCTGTCGGTACAGGTCCTTATATGCTGGTTGAAAATAACCCCAACAAGCAAATGCGTTTACTTAAAAACCCTAATTATCATGATGATTTTTATCCTAAAATTAGCGCAGAAGAAGCCAAGAAATCCGCTGTTCCCGCAGAACTTTTAAAGGATGCGGGGCAAAAAATGCCCTTTATTAATGAAGTCATTTATTCGCTAGAAAAAGAAAGCATTCCCCTCTGGAATAAATTTCTACAAGGCTATTACGATGCATCTGGCATTAGCTCGGAATCTTTTGATCAAGTCGTCCAAGTGTCTAGCTCTGGCGCAATGGGCTTGAGCCAAGAGATGAAAGATAAAGGAATCTCACTGCGTGGTTCAATACAGCCCACCGTGTATTACATGGCATTCAATATGGTTGACCCCGTGATTGGTGGCTACACCGAATCAGCAAAAAAACTACGCCAAGCGATTAGTATTGCGATTGATCAAGAAGAGTATATTTCTATTTTTAGAAACGAACGCGGGCTTGCCGCACAGGGGCCCATTCCACCGGGCATTTTCGGTCACAAAAAAGATCAAGCAGGCACTAACACCGTTGTTTATAACTGGAAAAATGGCGAACGGGTACGCAAACCACTGGATGATGCCAAAAAACTCATGGCAGAAGCGGGCTACCCAAACGGCGTAGCTAAAGATACGGGCAAACCACTCACCCTTTATTATGATTCGGCTTCCAGTGGCCCCGATAGTCGCGCCGAAATGGACTGGTATCGTAAACAGTTTTCTAAACTGGGCATTCAATTAGTCATTCGTGCGACTGATTACAATCGCTTTCAAGATAAAGTGCGCAAGGCTAAAACCCAGATTTTCTCATGGGGCTGGAATGCTGATTACCCCGACCCCGAAAACTTCCTGTTTTTACTTTACGGTGGTAACGCAACGTCTAACACTAATGGCAGTGGCATCAATAGTTCCAACTATCAAAACCCAGAATTTGATAAGCTGTTTGATGAAATTAAAACCATGGAGAACAGCCCAGAACGATTGAGTAAAGTGAAACAAATGATCCAAATCGCCCGCCAAGATTCTCCGTGGGTGTGGGGCTTTCATCCTAAATCAATGGGTTTATTTCATAGCTGGTACGGCAATGTTTTACCCAATGATATGGCAAACAATACCTTAAAGTACAAACGTATTAATGGTGATAAACGCGTTGCTAAACAACAAAAATGGAACAAACCTGTTATCTGGCCTTTAGCCATTTTTGTGCTGTTTATTTTATTGTCAATCTATCCGCTTTATCGTGCTTATCAATCACGTCAAAAAGCGGTTGTAAACAACGCCAATAACAACGCCAGCAACAAGAATAAAAAAGAGGAAGTCGCTTAAATGTTAGCTTATATTATCCGACGCATTTTATACGCGATTCCTATTTTAATCGGGGTCAACCTGATTACTTTTATTTTATTTTTTATGGTGAATACGCCCGACGATATGGCACGTGCGCAACTCGGTGCAAAACAAGTCACACCTGAATTAATTAACTCTTGGAAAGTAGAACGCGGTTATGACAAACCTTTATTTATCAACGCGAAAGCAAGCGGTATTAGCAAACTAAGTGATACTTTGTTTGTGCAAGAATCCCTAAAGCTTTTCATGTTTGATTTTGGCGCATCCGATGCAGGGCGTAATATCGGCAACGATATTAAAGAACGAATGTGGCCTTCTTTAGAGCTTGCCTTACCCACGTTTATTATTGCGCTGATTACCAATATTTCATTGGCTTTATTATTAGTGCTGTTTCGTGGTTCGATGCTAGATACCAGCATGATGATTGTGGCGGTGATGATAATGTCGGTCTCTGGTCTATTTTATATTATCGCAGGGCAAGTATTGTTTAGTAAAGTGTGGCACTGGGTGCCTATTTCTGGTTTTGAATCGGGCTGGGGCGGGCTTAAATTTATTATTCTACCCGTGATGATCGGCGTGTTTTCTGGCATCGGTTCTGGCGTACGTTGGTATCGTAGTATCTTCTTAGAGCAAATTAATCAAGACTACGTTCGCACCGCGCGCGCTAAAGGTTTATCCGAAATTAAAGTCTTGTTTGGGCATGTGTTGCGTAACGGCATGTTGCCTATTTTAACGGGCGTGGTTGTCGTCATCCCTACCCTGTTTATGGGTAGTTTGATTATGGAATCTTTCTTCGGCATTCCTGGTTTGGGAAGTTACACGATAGATGCCATTAATTCACAAGATTTCGCAATTGTAAAAGCAATGGTGTTTTTGGGGGCGGTGCTTTATATCATCGGTCTTATTCTTACCGATATTTCTTATACCTTGTTTGATCCACGGGTGAAGCTATCATGAAGGTGAAATCATTATGAAGTTTACCTTTTTATGGACAGACATCATGGTCTGGTTACTGGTGTTTTCCCTGATTGCATGGGGCTGGGTGATCGGTCGTTCGCCACAGGTCAAAAAACAATGGCGCAGTATTTTTCAATCAAAAATTGCGATTAGCTGTGCCGTAATCCTACTCTTTTATCTCTTTTTCGCATTGCTAG
>DQUJ01000087.1 GCA_015662325.1 Leucothrix mucor
GTCGTTTAGCTAAACTCGTATTTTTACATTCATCAACAAGTGTTGTATTTTTATTTTTCACTGACTTTTTACTTTTTACCTTATTTTTCTTTTTCTTTTTAGTGGCGGCAATGGGCGCAGATGGTTTATGTTTAAAGGTTAAAGAAGATTTTTTTGTTTTATGTATCTTAAGTTCTTTACTTTCTTTTACTTTAATATTTGCTGGTGGCGGAGTGGAAGTGTAGTGCATTTTTCCATTAGCATCTGTCCATTTATAAATTTTTGCCATCGCGGGCGAAATTACGGTCAGAGAAAGTAAAAAGATGAGTATAGTTTGTTTAGTAAGCATTTTGGATGAGATCCTTTATTTCTTGTGATTTTGTTTTTTTAGCGTAGTCCAATGCCGTTTTTAAGGCAGCACTCTCAACGGTAAGATCGGGCTTTTGTTTAAGTAATAACTTTATTATAGGAATATTTTTATTTTGAACGGCAACCATTAGCGGCGTAAGCGCAACCATGCTGCGTGTATTTCTTTTGCTCACATCAATACCGTCTTTAATAAATTGCTTAACGGCATTTATATCATTTAGTCGTATTGCTATATTTAGTTGAGATGTTTTTAAAGCTTCTATTGTTTCTGCAGAACAATGATTTTTGGTGAAGTAGTAGGTAGATTGCGCTTTTGCGATCATTTTTTCAGGGCTAATTTCTAGCACTTTAAGAGTAGTAAAGTGTGTCATTTTTATTTTATTTTCTATGATTTCATAGGGGTCTTTACCTCGACCATCAAAGGTATAATTTCCACTCTCACTAAAATTCCAGAATTCACCGCTATAGCTGACATCATCAGTATCGTTTTCATCAAACGCTTTAACAACCTCTTTATCAAGACACCAGTTTCCCTGTAGATATAAGGGTAGATTAGACGCTACTGTTGTATCATTCGTTCTAGCAGATAGAGATGATGAGACAGAAGCCAGTAATATAAAAAAACTGAGTTGAAAGAAATACGATTGAGTAAATGATGATGAAGTAAATAACATAGCGTAATATTTTATTTTAAAACTAATTTCTGTGCAAACGCATAAGATAACTGGTAGACAAGCCTCTCCTTAAGTCGTCTAATAGAACTGTCTAAGTTAACACCCAGCATGCTCTATACTGCCCTTACAAAACTGTTAAGAAAATATTCTATTTATGTCAGATAAAAACACCACAAAACCCTTAGTGCTCGTCGATGGCTCCTCCTATTTATTTCGTGCCTTCTACGCCCTACCCGCTTCGCTAACCAGCCCCGATGGAATGCAAACCAACGCGATTCATGGCGTATTAAATATGCTGGATAGATTGCGTAAAGATTATCAACCCGAACACATGATTGTGGTGTTTGATGCCAAAGGTAAAACTTTTCGCAACGATATGTATGCGGATTACAAAGCAACGCGCCCGCCGATGCCAGATGAATTGCGCGATCAAATTGCACCGTTGTATGAAATTGTAGAAGCGCAGGGTTACCCGATGATTATTATGCCAGGCGTAGAGGCGGATGATGTTATCGGCACCTTGTCGGTCGGCTACGAAGGCGATGTAATTATATCCACTGGCGATAAAGATATGGCCCAGTTAGTTAATGATCGGGTGAGTTTGATCAATACTATGAGCAATAGCTTCTTCGATATTCAAGGCGTGATTGATAAATACGGCGTTCCACCCGAACGTATTCGTGATTATTTAGCGCTAATGGGCGATACCAGCGATAACATTCCAGGCGTACCCAAAGTAGGTCCGAAAACAGCGGTGAAATGGCTGAATGAATATGGATCGTTCCAGAATATTTTGGATAATGCCGATAAATTCAAAGGCAAAGTGGGCGAAAACCTGCGTGCATCTTTGGAGTTTTTACCGTTGTCGTATGATTTGGTCACGATAAAATGTGACCTGGATTTAGACTGTTCGGCGAAGTTTGCTGGCTTCAATCCACAAGATAATCAAAAACTTTTAGAGCTTTATACCAAGTACGGTTTTAGAACACGCTTAAGCCAGTTACAGCAAGATCATAATAAAGAAGGCGGCGAAGCCTTAGTTATACCCGAATCGAAAGATGATGATATTGCGATACCGAATGTACCAGTCATTGAGGACGTTGATTATCAAACACTGTTAACAAATGAACAGCTTGATGAGTGGATTGCTAAGATGAAAACAGCGCCGTTAATTGCGCTAGATGCTGAAACAACCAGTTTAGACTATGTCGATGCAAAATTAGTCGGTTTATCGTTTTGTATTACCGCAGGAACAGCCGCCTATTTGCCACTGGCACACGATTACGTCGGCGTACCTGCCCAACTGCCTTTTGATGAAACGCTACAAAAATTAAAGCCCTTGTTAGAAGACCCGACCATTTTAAAAGTCGGGCAAAATCTTAAATATGATCGCAGTGTGTTATTAAATCACGATATAAAACTAAAAGGCATTGTTCACGATACGATGCTGGAATCGTATGTGCTGGATTCGGTATCGAACCGCCACGATATGGACACGCTCAGCGAAAAGCACTTAAATCATAAAACCATTAAGTTTGAAGATGTAGCAGGCAAAGGTAAAAAGCAACTCACCTTTAATCAAATCGAATTAGAGCAAGCATCGCCCTACGCTGCAGAAGATGCAGATATAACGATGCGTTTGCATAATTTCTTGTGGCCACAACTTCAAGCACGAAGCAAAATGGCAAAGCTGTACCGAGAGATTGAATTGCCACTGCTACAAGTGTTGTCGAACATAGAACGCAATGGTGTTTTGGTTGATGCGGAAATGCTAGGCAAACAAAGCGTGGAACTATCAACACGCATGGACGAGCTAGAACAAAAAATATATGCGGAAGCGGGTGAAGAATTTAATTTAGGCTCGCCCAAACAAATTCAGGAAATCTTTTTCAGCGAAGATAAACTCAATCTACCCGTAATTCGTAAAACACCGAAAAAGCAACCTTCAACGGCTGAAGATGTATTGCAAGAATTAGCACTAGAACATAATGTCCCTCGTTGGTTATTGGAACATCGCGGTTTAAGTAAATTAAAATCAACCTACACGGATAAATTACCCCAGCAAATTAGCGATATAACCAGTCGGGTTCATACGTCTTACCATCAAGCCATAACAGCAACGGGGCGTTTATCATCCAGCAACCCTAATCTGCAAAATATTCCCGTACGCAACGCCGAGGGCAGACGCATTCGCCAAGCCTTTATTGCACCAAAAGGCTTTAAGCTATTAGCCGCCGATTATTCTCAAATAGAACTACGCATAATGGCACACTTATCAGATGATCAGGGACTACTGAGCGCATTTGCAGAAGGCAGAGATATTCACCAAGCCACCGCCACTGAGATATTCGACGTGGCATTAGACCAAGTAGAAAAGGAACAACGTCGTGCCGCCAAAGCAGTCAACTTCGGTTTGATTTATGGCATGTCTGCCTTTGGTTTAGCCAAACAATTAAATGTTTCACGCACCGAAGCGGCCGAATACGTGAGCCGTTATTTCCAGCGTTACACAGGCGTACAAGACTATATGGAAAATACCCGTCAACAAGCCAAGAAAGATGGCTATGTAGAAACCTTGTTTGGTCGCCGTTTATATCTTCCCGAAATCAACGCCAAAAACGGAATGCGCCGCGCCTATGCAGAACGCACCGCAATCAACGCGCCAATGCAAGGAACAGCGGCAGATATAATCAAAAATGCGATGATTTCAGTCAACGATTGGCTCCGCTACGGTGAAACGCAAACCAAATTGATCATGCAAGTACACGATGAATTGGTATTTGAAGTGGCTGAAGATGAGCTTGAAATGGTGCAAAAAATTATTACAGAGCGAATGACCAATGCCGCTAACTTAAAAGTACCGCTGATTGTTGATACGGGTATTGGTGATAATTGGGATGAGGCGCACTAAATGACCCCTTTAAATGAAAAATGGAAAGATAGATTTTGTTGTACTGAAACATCTAAA
>DQUJ01000043.1 GCA_015662325.1 Leucothrix mucor
CAATCCGCTTTTTTCTTAGGTTCTGTGCCTTTTTTAAACGGTAACGTAATAAATTCACCACAGGATGGGTTAAATAATAAACCCGTTCGCTTATCAATTTTTACGTATTTAATCCCTTTAGGACGCTTCGGTTTAAACGGTTTAGTTTGAATGTTTTTAATTAAATCTGCCCACACGCGTAATGCACCACTCGCACCCGTTAGACCTGCAGGCTTATTATCATCTCGACCTACCCATACACTCAAGACGTGTTGCCCTGTAAAACCTGCAAACCAACTATCGACCGATTTATTTGTCGTGCCTGTTTTACCTGCTGAATTTTTCCACTTTGGTAGAACCGCACTTAAGTATCGAGCAGTACCTTCTTTAGTAATTTTATTCATTGCATGATTCAATAAATAAACGGATTCTGATCCTGTAACTTGTTTTACCTGTAGCGGATATCGCTTTAAGGTTTTTCCGTAAGAATTCATAACGCTACGAATCGCTTTCATTTGGGTGTACGTACCGCTCGCAGCAAGGGTGTGATACATCTGCTGCACTTCGATAGGCGTTAATTCTATAGCACCTAATAGTAACGATGGGTTTTCTTGAATTTCTTTTTCTATACCCAGCGCATGCAACATTGTAATTACTTTATCTAAACCTAGATTAATGCCAATACGCACGGTGGGTGTATTCATAGATTTTACCAAGGCACTTTCAAAGCTCACCATACCTAAGTCTTTGCCGCTGTAGTTTTTAGGCTTCCACAACTTATTTTTAGACAACTTAACCGTCACAGGCCCACCATCAATGGATGACCCTAAATGATATTGTTTGGCTTCTAACCCCGCTAAATAAATAGCAGGCTTCACCAGAGAACCAATCTGGCGTGATGCACTTAAAGCACGGTTATAGCCCGCTAAACGAGCATTTCGGCCGCCAACCACTGCCTGTATTTCTGCCCCCTGAACACTGGTTACAACCAACGCCCCATTCAAATTACCTTTAGGTATACGTTCTGCTTTTTCTAAACGAGCAACACCTTTACTCAGCACTTGCTCAGCCGTTATTTGCACGATAGGATCCATCGCCGTAAAGATTAACAACCCTTCTGATCGTAAATCTTCTTCTTGATAATCACGTTGTAATTGCTCGCGCACCAATTCCAGATACGCAGGAAATGGGCTCACGCTAGGCGGCGCTATTGCCGTTACTCCCAAAGGTTGCGCTTTAAGTTGTGTGGCTTGGTTTTTATTAATCACACCTTCACGCGCCATAATATCAATCACTAAATTACGCCGCTTTGTTGCACGCTTTGGATTTCGTCTTGGGTCATAAAACGAAGCACCTTTAGCAAGCCCAATCAACAGCGCAATCTGTTCGGGCTTTACTTCAGTAATGGGGCGATTAAAATAAAACTGGGAAGCCAAGCCAAAACCATGAATCGCACGTTTTTTATTCTGCCCTAAATAAATTTCATTCATGTAGGCTTCAAGAATTTCATCTTTGTCATAATGATACTCAAGCAACAATGCCATTACCGCTTCATTTGCTTTACGCTTATAGCTACGCTCGGATGATAAATAAAAGTTCTTAACCAATTGCTGAGTTAAGGTACTGCCGCCCTGCGTATTTTTGCCTGCTTTAATATTTGCCAATAATGCACGCAATATAGATTTAGGATTAACACCATAATGTTCCCTGAATGTCTTATCTTCGACTGCAACTAGCCCTTTGGTTAAGAGTGACGGTACAGTGCCAGACCTAACTAATACACGGTCTTCATTATGTCTTGGGTAGAAATTACCAATCAATACGGGCTCTAAACGCATTAAGGTGAGCAACTCATTACTTTCTACATTAGTGAGTTTTGTTATTTCCCCGTTGTTAATTTCAATGCTGATACGCCGCGCAATCTCGCTGTCTTCTGCAAACTTAAAGCCACGTGTTTGCACCACAAATTTATTTTTTTGACGTTGATATTGCCCCGTACCCACGGTGCGTGTCACAAAGCTATAATTGAGTAACTGTAATTCTTTTTGTAAATCATCCCCTCGTAAACGCTGTCCTACATAAAGCTCCAACGGGCGCGCAAATACACGTGCAGGTAATGCCCAACGCTTACCTTCAAACTGTTTTTGGACTTTATCATCGAGTTTTAAGACATAAGCTGCGCCAAAAAAGGCCCCCAGAACAATACCCGCTAGCATGGCAATCTTGGTGATGCGCCATAAGCCTTTTAAAGTGAGCAATAAACCAGAGAAAAATAGAGCTAAGAATGATTTTTTAGATGTACTGGGCGAATAGGCTTGCGTGGTATCTTGTTGGGCTTCGTCTAAATCACTCGAAGAAATAGCACCCAAATCAGCATTGCTAGAATCAGGAGTGACGAAAGAAAAATCATCTTTTAGGCTATCAGCGTCAATACTAGCACCGTCTATAATGGTGCCATCTTGTACCTCATCACCAGCAGTATCAACGTAATCAGATTCCACTCGTTCTTCTGTTTCAGCAACAGATTCGTGAGCTACGTGCCCCGCCGATGTTTTATCATCGGTGATTACATCATCCAGTTTATTTATACTATCCGAAGCGTCACCGACTGATGATGTTTCTGGTGTGTCTTTATCCTTTGACAAAATACTTTCCGTTTAAGCCCTATTCTAAGTTGCCGATTTTACATCATTTAATGATCACTTGCGTATTAAATGATGCAATTATGATGAATATTTTGTGCAGGCTTTTGTACACGTTAATGAGTCCATACAAAATAATTACCACCCTGAAGGGTTTATTTTAAAATTAACAGTCAGAATTCAGCATACAGTAATCATCGCTTGACTATAATCCTTTAAAAAAACACGAACCCTTTGCAAAATAATGCGTCAAATAATTTGCCAGTTTGAAACAACACTATGCAACGATTAACACCAACGAAACATTATTCAAAACAAAAACAATGATAAAAAAAACCATATTTCTACTAACACTGATCACATTAATATTTGCCAGCGGCTGTTCACAACATAGAAGGCAGCCCGCACAAGTGCAATCGCATCATCAAGCATCGCAAGCTGCTCATCGATCAGCACGACAGCATGCTCAAAATACACGCTATCGACCACAGCATAGACAACAAACACAAACCAGAGTAAGAAGAAATCGCCCTACGCCAAGGCAATCTACTTCACAAAGACAAGTGTCACGTTACAGACAAACACCAACGCACGCAACAACTAGAACAAGGACTCGCAAACCAAATAACGCTAACAACAACCACAAAAAACCAGTGGCAGCTGCTCGCCCACCCCACTATTCACATGCGAGAAATCAACTTTTAGATATTGCAAAAAACACGCTAGGAACCCGTTACAAACACGGCGGCACTAATCCGCGTTCAGGTTTTGATTGCAGTGGTTTAATGTCTTATATTCACAAACAAAGCTTGGGCCTTAATATCCCCAGAACGGCGGCGGCTCAACGAGACAACAGCCGTACCCTTAGTTACGCGCAATTACAACCCGGTGATATTTTATTCTTTAAAACAGGCAAACGCAGTAATCATGCGGGCATCTATATTGGTAATCGCCAATTCATTCACGCATCCACTAGCAAACGCCGTGTTATGGTCGCTAAAATGGATTCTAAATACTGGCACAGCCGCTTTGTTAAATTTGGGACTTTCTTTTAAGACTGACAGTTTACGTGGTTGTAACGTTCAAACACTAGATTCAAGCCCATAAGTGTTTGTTTTACATTATTTTTCGCCCAAAACATTGAAACTCCCTAAAATTACCTTATGATAGGTAGTGATTAGATCATCCTGATCACTATTTAATTTACGAAGGGAGTTACAAATGGGACTGTTCGATTTCGCCAAAGGCATTGGTAATAAAATATTTGGCAGTAAAGACGATGATGAAAAAGCATCGGAGAAACTAACAAAGCACATCGAAGAAGATAACCCCGGGATTTCTAACCTACAAGTCACCGTAGAAGATGGCATCGCATCTATTAAAGGTGAGGCCGAATCCCCTACTGCATTCGAAAAAGCCATTCTTATGGCAGGCAACGCATTAGGTATTGCAGAAGTACAAGCAGAAGA
>DQUJ01000203.1 GCA_015662325.1 Leucothrix mucor
AAATATAAAAACAATAGTTTCTACTGTATTTATAATGCTATTTATATCTTCTGGCGCACAAATTCATGCCGAAGAAAACAGCGCGCAAATTAATTTACGTGATGTAGAAATACCGACATTAGTCGATATGGTTTCGCGTATTACAGGCAAAAGTTTTGTCGTTGACCCTAGAGTAAAAGGGCGTGTTACGGTTATTACCAGCAAAGATATTTCGGAAGATGAGTTATACGAAACGTTTTTATCTATCTTGCAGGTGCATGGTTTCTCAGCTGTACCGTCTGGTGCTAATCTAATAAAAATTGTTCCGTCAAACCAAGCAAAGCAACAACCTGTTCCATTTGTGGGTGATGATGGTAAAAAAGAAACGGTGGTTACAACCACAAAATATGTAAGCAAACCTGTTTCGGATGCTGACTTTAAAGCGCTTTATGAGCAATATGCGAATGGCGGCAAAAAAGGGAGCAAGCCCGTAAAACCGACTAAGAGAACCACAGTTAAAAAAGTGGTTAATACGGTTATTAAAAAGACCAACCCAAAAGCAGATGAATTAATCACTCGCGTTATTCGCGTAGAGCACGTTCCAGCGGCAATGCTTGTGCCTATTTTGCGCCCATTAGTGCCCAGCACTGGTCAATTACAGGCGTATGGCCCGAGTAATACTATCGTGATTTCGGATCGTGCGGCGAATATAGAGCGCTTAGTTAAAGTAATTAAACGCATGGATCGTGTCGATGATGAAGAGCTAGAAGTGGTCCCGCTTAAATTTGCATCTGCAAAAACATTGGCACAAACCATTCAAAAGTTACAACAATCAGGCATTAAAGGCGTGCGCGGTAAGAATAAAGTGGCGGCAGATGAACGTACCAACAGCTTGTTGCTCAGTGGTGATCGTTCGGCAAGACAGCAGGTTAAGAAGATTATTCGTAAATTAGATACCTATGAAAAAATCGAAGAAAAAACAAAAGTTGTTTATTTGCGTTATGCAAAAGCGGAAGAGTTAGCGAAAGTATTAACTGGTTTTTCTAAAACACAAGCATCTAATAAGCCTGTGAAGAAAGGCGCAGCAGGGTCTAAAAGAAAACCTGGGATAGATATTCAAGCAGATGCGGCAACAAACTCATTAATTATTACTGCTGATCCTGATGTACATAAAAACTTAGTGAAAGTAATCAGAAAGCTGGATGTACGTCGTGCACAGGTACTAGTTGAAGCCGTGATTGCAGAGATTGATGTTAATTTGACGAAACGTCTAGGTGTTAGCTTGGGGGTTCTAAGTAGCGATGGTGTTTTGGGTGCAACAGGTAGTTCAGTTACGGGGTTAAATACCTTATTGGGCTTACTCGGTTCTACAACCTTACCGACAAGCGCACCAGACGGTGGAACGTTTGGGCTTATGGATAACCAAGGTGGCGGTCGATTTGGTGCTTTGATACAAGCTTTATTAAGTGATGGAGCGACTAATATTCTATCTACGCCTACCGTGATCGCGATGGATAACGAAGAAGCATCATTAATCATTGGTGAGAATGTGCCTTTTGTAACGGGATCACAAAGTAATAATTCCACTGGTGGCAATCCTTTTACTACGATTGAGCGCGAAGATATTGGTATTAAGTTAAAGATTAAACCACAGATTAATGCGGGCGATAGTATTCGTTTAGAAATTGAGCAAGAAGTCTCTAGCTTAGGCGCAAGTTCTACAGCGGCAGAGCGTATTACCAATAAACGTTTGATTAAAACCAGTGTGATGGTCGCAGATGATCAAGTCTTGATTTTAGGCGGCTTAATGGAAGACTCGTTTACTGATACGGTGACTAAAGTACCGGGTTTGGGTAATCTACCTGTTGTTGGCAAGCTATTTAGCAGTACAACAACTATTAAAGGTAAAAAGAACTTAATGGTGTTTATTCACCCTGTGATTATGCGTGATGTGTTAAGCGCGGATAGTTACACCCGTCAAAAATACAACAAGTTAAGGCATATTCAACATAAAAGTGGTGTTGATAAACGTGGCATTCTAAAAGAAAAGCCGGATCTTTTCCCTAATGATTTGAAAAATACATTTGTTAAGAAAATGACACCTCAACAGTTGAAACAACAACAGAGACGACAGCAACAGTATAATCGACAACGTCAAATACAGGGGCGTTCTGCAAGGCCGCACTCCAACGTAAATAAAATGTCACAACAGCAGCGTGCGGCACAACAGCAGTCTCAGTACCGTGCGCCAAAACGTCAAGCACCTCAAGCGGTGAATAGGGCGACACGACAACAAAATGCGGCGAAACAACGTGCGTTTGGTTCTCGAACTTCTATAACACAGAAAAAGCAAGCGGCTCCGAGAGCAGCGGCACCTTCTAAAGTTCAACCTTCTCAACAGCAACAGGTTGATGACTTTTTAGATGGGATTCAATAATCTAAATGACTGCGATGAATGATGCAATAGAATTAGATGTGGATGAGTCAGCTGTATCTGAAGCTGAAGTATTTCGTGATTTTCCTTATAGTTTCGCCAAACGAAACGGCGTATTAATCGAGCGCACTCCCAGCAATGATGCATTAGGTGAGCCGACCGTAAAAGTACGTTTCAAAGAAGGTTTAACCCCAGTTATTGCTAACGAAGTGAGTCGTTTTCTACAAAACGATTTTACCTTTGAAGGGATCGCAAATGACGAGTTTGATCGTTTGCTAGCAGTTCATTACGACAGTGGTGGCGCAGGCGCAATGGCGATGATGGATGATCTAGGCGAAGAGCTTGATCTTCATGATGTCGCCGATTCGCTTCCAGAACCCGAAGATTTATTAGAATCCGAAGATGATGCGCCGATCATAAGGCTTATCAATGCGCTTCTTACACAGGCAGTGAAAGAAAACGCTTCAGATATTCATATCGAAACTTTTGAAAACCGCATGATCGTGCGGATGCGTGTTGATGGGATTTTACGTGAAATTTTAGAGCCACCTCGCTCATTAGCGCCGGTGATAATTTCCCGAATTAAAGTCATGGCAAAGTTAGATATTGCCGAAAAACGTTTACCGCAAGATGGTCGAATCTCATTGAGTGTCGCTGGTCGTGGCGTTGATGTGCGTGTGTCGACACTTCCATCAGGTCATAACGAACGTATCGTAATGCGGTTATTAGATAAAACCGCAGGACGTTTAAATCTTGAGCATTTAGGCATGGATGATGCAACCCATCTGCGCCTTAAAGAATTGATTAAAAAGCCGCACGGTATCGTGATGGTAACGGGGCCGACTGGTTCTGGTAAAACCACAACGCTTTATGCGGCACTGACTAATTTGAATGAAACCAGCCGTAATATTTTAACGGTGGAAGATCCTATCGAGTATTACATTGATGGTATCGGGCAGACTCAAGTAAATAATAAAGTGGATATGACCTTTGCGCGCGGTTTACGTGCAATCTTACGACAAGATCCCGATGTGGTGATGATCGGTGAGATTCGTGATATTGAAACCGCCGAAATAGCGGTACAAGCATCATTAACAGGTCATTTAGTATTTTCTACTTTGCACACTAATACAGCGGTTGGCGCGGTGACGCGTTTACGTGATATGGGTGTAGAATCTTTCTTATTATCATCCAGCTTAATTGGTGTGGTTGCGCAACGTTTAGTGCGTGTATTGTGTGTTGAATGTAAAACTGCGGCTGTGGCAGATCATGCGGAATGTGATCTTTTAAAAGTTGACCCACAATCACCACCGACGGTTTATCGCCCAAATGGTTGTGCTGCGTGTAATCATACGGGCTATGCTGGCAGAAATGGTATTTATGAATTGATTGTGTTGGATGAAACCAGCCGAAATATGATTCATGATGGCGCGAGTGAGTTAGATCTTGATCATTACGTGCATCGTAATGCGCCGAGTTTACGACAAGATGGAATGCGTTTGGTGTTGGCAGGTAAGACCACGCTTGAAGAAGTGTTGCGTGTTACGCGTGAAGACAGCAAAGCTCCGCCGCTTGACGCTTAACGACAATGCCAGCTTACGAATACACCGCACTCGATGCAAAAGGTAAAGAAGAAACAGGCATTTTAGATGCCGATAATTCACGTCAATTACGTCAATTATTACGCGACAGTAATTTAACCCCGCTTCAAGTTAATCAAGTAGAAAAATCAGAAAAAGACGCCGCAGATAAACCGCGCAGAGCAGGGCGCATAAAAGCGGGAGAACTGGCTTTATTGACGCGCCAATTAGCGACGCTGGTGCAATCGGGTGCACCGTTAGAAGAAGCGCTTGCAACCACCGCCAAGCAAACCGAAAAACGCAATATAAAACATCTCTTATCTGCGGTTCGTTCAAAAGTAGTGGAAGGCCATACTTTGGCAGATGCGTTTGGTACCTATCCTTCTGTTTTCCCCGGCATGTTTCGTGCAACCGTTGCCGCAGGTGAACAATCCGGTCATTTAGATGCGGTACTGGAACGCATGGCAGATTACACTGAATCGCGCCAAGAAATGCAGCAAAAAATATCAGGTGCGATGATTTACCCAATTACATTGACTCTATTGTCGATTGCAATTGTTGCAGGCTTGCTTGGTTTTATCGTCCCCAAAATTGTTGATGTGTTTGATAATTTGGGTCACGACTTACCCGTGATGACCCGCATGATGATTCAAGCCAGCGAATTTATTCAGGCTTATGGACTTTATATTGGTGCTGCGCTGGTGCTCGCGTTTATGTTTTTCAAGCAGGTGATTAAAATCCCTGAATGGAAATACCGTTATCATAATTTTGTGTTGAAGATTCCACTGATTAAAAAGATGGTGCGGGGCATAAACACGGCACGTTTCGCTCGTACCTTAAGTATTCTGTCTTCCAGTGGTGTGCCGATTTTAGATGCGATGTCGATCTCTGCTAAAGTGATTCAAAACATGCCGATGCGCCAAGCGGTAGAAGCAGCATCAGTTAAAGTACGCGAAGGCATGTCGATACACAAAGCATTGGAACAATCGAGTTACTTTCCACCGATGACGGTCTATATGATCGCCAGTGGTGAAAGTTCTGGAAAGTTAGATGATATGTTGGAAAGAGCCGCAATCCAACAAGAACGCGAAACAGATGGGATGTTAACCTCGATGTTGAGTATTTTCGAACCTGCTTTGATATTGGTCATGGGCGGTGTGGTTTTGTTAATTGTTTTGTCGATATTATTACCGATACTTAATATGAATCAATTGGTTAGCTAGAGATATATTGAAGAATTAATCTGGATACGATTTTAATTAAATAGTATTTATAATGAACTATTTGCTTAGATAAGCATCCTAAAAGTGGGTAAGTTATTATTGTTATTAATGGAGAAAATAAAAAAGTGAAATTATTTAAATTACTATCTGGTTTGTTCTTGGTGCTGGCTTTAAATGCAACGGCATTTGCAAATACCGAGTTTAAAGGTACAGAAACAGTCAATATCAATAAAGCAAATGCTGCAACGCTGGCTGCTTATTTAAAAGGCGTTGGTGCAAATAAAGCAAAAGCGATCGTTGCTTATCGTAAATCTAACGGGCGTTTTAGTAATATTAAAGACCTAAAAAATGTACCCGGTATTGGTGAAGAAACGTATAGGGATATTAAGTCCAAGATATCGACATCACGTGGTAAAAGCGTAGCGCCAGAAGGCTATAAAATGGCTGAAACCAGTGGAAATACATCTTCTAAGAGAAAAATTAAAAAAACCAGCACACGTTCTTCTAAAAGAGATTCTGCTGATAAAGAGTCTTCAACGAGTAAAAAATCTTCAACAAGTACAAAGTCTTCAACAAGTACAAAGTCTTCAACAAGTAAAAAGTCTTCAACAAGCAAGAAGTCTTCAACAAGCAAGAAGTCTTCAACAAGTAAAAAACCAACTAAAAGCAAAGTAAAGTCTTCAACAAAACCAAAAGCGAAGTCTTCTAGCTCGAAAGCAAAGAAAAAAGTAA
>DQUJ01000141.1 GCA_015662325.1 Leucothrix mucor
TATGGTAAAAACAAATAACGAAGAAATTGGGAACTTGGCTAAGCCCCGCAGGGTTCTTGTTATCGTTGTGGCAATACAACCATAAAGAAAAAAACGGGCGGACAGCCTTGTTATACTTGTGAAACGTGCCAGCAGTAAAAAGTGTTTAAAACACCAACACAAACAGCCAAACCATCCCGACATTAACCATTGCAATAAATACCGCCGCAGAGCCCATATCTTTGGCTCTGCCGGATAATTCATGAAGCTCACCACCAAAACGATCAATCGCCGCTTCAATCGCTGAGTTGATAATTTCTACTAACAACAATAATAAAACACTACCAATCAACAAGGCTTTTTCAACACCAGAATCACCCAGCCAGATAGACAACGGAATCGCCACAGCCAATAAAAACACTTCTTGGCGAAACGCTTCTTCGTGTTTGTAGGCGGCTTTCAAACCCTGCCAAGTAAAGCCTAATGCCTTTACCCAACGGGTAATGCCTGTGTTGCCACTACCTGCCATGATAAACACCTTTAAATATTTCTACATTTAATAATATGATACCTGCCTATCAGGTATGACGATTCTTGTTACCGATAACTTTCAATTGATGGACACGAACATATCAGATTTCGATCACCATAGACATTATCGACACGATTCACTGTAGGCCAATACTTCGATGTGCTAATTACACCTTTTGGGAAAACGGCAGTTTGTTGATCATAAGGTCGATCCCAGTTTTCACCAATATCAGCAAGCGTATGCGGTGCATTCACCAGTGGATTATTCTCCAACGACCAATCACCGTTTTGTACTTTGCTGATTTCTTCTCGAATCGCAATCATCGCATCACAAAAACGATCTAACTCGTATTTAGATTCTGATTCGGTCGGCTCAATCATTAATGTACCCGCCACAGGAAATGACATGGTCGGCGCATGGAAACCATAATCCATTAAACGTTTTGCAATATCTTCTTCGCTAATACCAGAGGCTTCTTTAAGTGGGCGAATATCAATAATACATTCGTGTGCCACTGCGCCATTTTTACCGCGATACAAAATAGGATAATGATCAGCGAGTCGCTCAGTTATATAGTTAGCACTTAGAATCGCTATTTTAGTGACCTGTGTATTACCCGCTTTACCGAGCATTTTCATGTACATCCACGAAACGGGCAGAATAGATGCGCTACCATAAGGTGCGGCAGATACCGCATGGGTTTTGTTTTCGGTATTGACAATATGTCCAGGAACAAACGGCGCAAGATGACTGCGCACACCGATTGGACCCACACCTGGCCCGCCGCCGCCGTGTGGAATCGCAAAGGTTTTATGCAAATTAAGATGCGACACATCCGATCCAAACTTGCCGGGTTTAGATAAGCCTACTTGCGCGTTCATATTAGCGCCATCCAGATAAACCTGCCCACCGCAGTCATGAATAATATCGCAGACTTCGACAATATCTTCTTCAAATACGCCGTGGGTTGATGGATAAGTGACCATGATACAAGCCAAATCATCTTTGTGTTCTTGTGCTTTGTTACGTAAATCAGCAACATCAATATTGCCTTTGTTATCACAATCGACCAGCACGATTTTCATTCGTGCCATTGCCGCAGATGCAGGATTTGTGCCGTGTGCCGAAGTTGGGATTAAACAGATATTACGTGCCCCCTGCCCTATACTTTCGTTATAACGGTTGATTGCAACCAGCCCCGCATATTCTCCCTGCGCGCCTGAGTTTGGTTGCATCGAAACCGCATCGTAGCCAGTAGCTTCTGCCAACCATGCCGCCAACTCATCAATCATTTGTTGATAACCTTGCGTTTGATCTGCAGGTGCGAACGGGTGGATAGATGAAAATTCTGGCCAACTCACTGGCATTAATTCGCTCGCTGCATTGAGCTTCATGGTACAAGAACCGAGCGGAATCATTGCATGAACGAGCGATAAATCTTTGTTCTCAAGGCGTTTAAGGTAACGCATCATTTCTGTTTCGGTGTGATACTGGTTAAACACTTCGTGTGTTAAAAAATCAGTTTCTCGTGCAGAGATTTCTGGAATACCCGAATCACACTGTGCTTTAAGAATTTGTTGATCAATTTCGTTTACATCAAAGCCGTGATCTTTTCCTAAAAACAGCGTAAATAAATCAGCAATATCATCCACTGTTTTAGTTTCATCAAAGCTAACCGCTAATTTATCGTCACCCACCAAACGCAGATTAATACCCTGCGCTAAGGCTTGTTTGTAAATGGATTGCTGATTTTTGCCAACAGCGACCGTCAGCGTATCAAACCACGAGGTATTAACTAAGAACTCACCATCAGAAAGCTTACTTTGACGAATCGCCGCTGCAAAAATACTGGTGAGTCGATTGATTCTACCTGCGATTTGTTTCAAGCCGTTTGGCCCATGATAGACCGCATAAAAACCTGCCATATTTGCCAATAACGCCTGCGCAGTACAGATATTAGAGGTCGCCTTTTCACGGCGAATATGTTGCTCGCGAGTTTGCATTGCCATGCGTAATGCTTGATTACCACGGCTATCAATTGATACGCCGATTACACGACCGGGCATCGAACGTTTGAGTTTATCCCGCACTGCAAAGAAAGCGGCATGTGGACCACCAAAGCCCATCGGTACGCCAAAGCGTTGTGAATTTCCAAATACAATATCTGCGCCCATTTTACCGGGGGATTCCAGCATCACTAAGGACATTAAATCCGCACCGACACACACCAATGCTTTTTGACCGTGCGCCTGTTTTATAATGGATTCAAGATCAACAATGTTACCCGATAAACCCGGGTACTGAACCAACACACCAAATACTTCATGTTGCTCCAATTCGGTTGCAGGGTCACCAATAACCAGTTCAAAACCAAAGTATTGTGCGCGTGTTTCAAGTACCGCTAAGGTTTGCGGAAGCACATCTTTATCAACAAAGAACTTATCTGTTTTTAAACGGTTAGAACGCTTACTTAACGCCATTGCTTCGGCAGCGGCGGTTGCTTCATCTAATAATGAAGCATTTGCCATATCCATTCCCGTTAGGTCGATAACCATTTGTTGAAAGTTTAATAAACCCTCTAAACGCCCTTGTGAAATTTCGGGCTGATACGGCGTGTACGCGGTATACCAACCAGGGTTTTCCAATACATTTCTAAGGATCACCGAAGGCACAATCGTATCGTAATAGCCTGAACCAAGATACGAAGTATTTACTTTGTTTTTATCCGCAAGGGTACGCAAATAATCCAAGGCTTCTTTTTCTGAACAACTATCATCCAGATTTAAGGGCTGATCCAATCGAATACTATCAGGTACGGTTTTATCAATGAGTTCATCCAAGGTTGCAACGCCCACGATTTTGAGCATGGCAGGAATATCAGCTTGTTGTGGGCCGATATGACGCGAAATGAAGTCATCGTGCTGGTATAACGTATTTAAAGGTGTGTTTTTCATAGTGTATAAAAGTATAAAGCTATTAAATTTACATAAGTTTTTGCCACGGAAAAATACGGAAAGAGAACTGTAATGAGGTTCTAATTATCTTTTCCGTGTCTTCCGTGGCAAAAAAGGAGTGTTTTTAGTTTAAGAATCCTGACACTCAAGCGCGTACGCATCAGCATCCATCATCTTATCCATATCATCCATATTGGTTAACCTCAATGTAAAAATCCAGCCTTCGCCAAATGGAGCAGAATTGATAAGCTCTGGCTCGCCGTCTAATTCTTCATTTACTGCGATCACTTCACCCGCTAATGGAATGTACATATCCGATGCGGCTTTTACCGATTCGATTACGCCACAGCTTTCTTCTTCAACATAGCCGTTATCCACTTCAGGTAGCTCAACATAAACGATGTCGCCTAATAAGCCTTGTGCATGGTCGGTAATACCGACGGTGACAGTGCCATCGCCATTGTCGCGTAGCCATTCGTGGGTTTTTGAATATTTAAGATCACTTGGGTTTTCGTTACTCATACTTTTTCTCCGATGTTCTTAATTAAGTCTAATTAAGTCTAATTAACATTTGTTGATCCCTTTCCTTTAGAGGGTATCGTAAAAATATCGTAGGTTGGTGCTGAGCTTGCAAAGCCCAACAAACAGAACCATGTTGGGCTTCGTTCCTCAGCACCAACCTACATAATGTCATGCTACAACTCCCTTTAGCAGGAAAAGGGAATTTAAATTAATGATTTTCCGTTTCTAACAAACGGCGGTTTAACAATTCTTGCTTTCAGTTGTTTGCCACGAATTTCTACATGACAGCTATCGTTAACTTGCGATGGAATACGTGCAAACGCAATCGCAACACCTAATGTGGGCGAAAACGACCCGCTAGTTGTTTCGCCGTCACCGTGTTCTGTAATCACTTTTTGATGCCCGCGTAATACGCCTTTATCTTCTAATACTAAGCCAACCAGTTTCTGTTCAGAGCCATTTTGCTTCTCTTTCTCTAATACTGGGCGACCGATAAATTCACGTGGGTTTTCATCATCTGCTTTACCCCAAGCGATAGTCCAACCCATTGCTGCAGATAAGGGTGATATAGACTCATCCATATCCGTACCGTATAAGTTCATACCCGCTTCTAAACGCAATGTATCGCGTGCGCCTAAACCAATAGGCTTAACACCTTGAGCTAAAAGATCATCCCATAAGCCCGCGGCTTTTTCATTAGGAATGATAATTTCAAAACCATCTTCACCTGTATAACCCGTTCGTGCATAAAAGCCATCATCCAGTTGAATCCCAAAGAAGGGTTTTAAGTCCCCTACTTTGCTCGCAACATTATCAGAAAAAACTGACAACGCTTTCTCACGCGCATTCGGGCCTTGCACCGCAATCATCGCAAGATCATCTCGTTCTACAATCTTTACATGAAAACCTTCGGTTTGCTGGTTCATCCACTTGATGTCTTTTTCACGTGTAGCGGCATTAACCACAATGCGATAGAAATCATCTTCAAGATAATAAACAATTAAATCATCAATCACACCCGCATCATGATTAAGCATCGCGCTGTACAATGCTTTGCCTTTATCTTTCAGCTTATCAACATCGTTTGCCAATAAATACTGCAAAAACGGTTTTACTTCCTTACCTTTTAAATCCAGTACCACCATGTGTGATACATCAAACATACCCGCATCTTCGCGAACTTGTTTGTGTTCTTTGACCTGAGATCCGTAATTAATCGGCATTTCCCAGCCAGCGAAATCAACCATTTTACCGTTGGATTCTAGGTGTTTTTCATAGAGAGGGGTTTTCTGTGGTGCATTCGTTTGTTCGGACATGAACTTAAATTCCTTATATAAAATTCATAAAAAAAGGGCGGCAGACGATATTCGTCTGCCGCCCTCTCTGTCCTGTTACCTGAGAGATTCCCTAGCCTAAACAGTGTTTAGGAAATTTAGGTTAAACCCTTCGGTGGAATTAGCCAATAGCCAATTCGCTCTCCAGAGTCAGTATCTCTTCGCAGTCCTTGTGCCTGAGCGTTTCCGGGCGGATTTGCGTCTTCGGCGACCTTATAACTTAGAATAAATATTCTAGTTTAGTCTCTCCTGCGGGAGATATTACTGATATGGAAAAGACTATACCGAGGATGGTTGTTTTTTCCAACAAATTTATAATTTATTACGGCTAAGTTTCATATTATAACCCGTGGTTAGATTTGAGACGTATTAACAAATCAGTCATTCCCGCGCAGGTGGGAATCTATCTATCAGAATGCACTTTGTTCAAATATAAAACCTATCTGCAGGGGTGTTGAAAAATACAGGACATAATCCCGCTGATTCTCTGCAAAGAATTTAAGTTGTAGTTCCCGTTTCAAATCTAGGGACTCTCCAACCCACCCTCTGTAAGTCTCTGATTTTAAGGCTTTAAAAGGTGGTTTTCGGCGCAAGTGCGTTTTATCACCCCTTTTTCATGTCAGCAGGTGTCAGTAGTGGCTCTTCTTCGCTTTGCTGAGTCTAAGTCATCTAAGAATAGAACATTGTACGTACTACTAATTTGCGACAGTGTTTGTTCGTTTTTAATAGTTCAAGCACCAATTTGGTCTTGAATGCGAAACTGTAAATGGTTCGTCTTTTACTCATTTTTCTACTCCGATTATTTCGATTTAGTTTAACTAAATCGAAATAAGATTTTCTGAAATGTTGCTCTAATTTCTTGGGGTATTATAGAAGAGACTTCAGGTGACTTAATCATAGACAA
>DQUJ01000182.1 GCA_015662325.1 Leucothrix mucor
GCGTTAAGAAGGAATATTCTTTACCCCCTTTATTTTTTAACCAGTTATCCGACAGGGCTCTGATTTCTTGATGATTTTGGCAATCTTTAACCGGCTGTTCTTTATATTTCACCCCTTCACGCTGACATTTATTTCGCCACTGACGAAGCTTACTGCGTTGTTTTCCCGCCAAACTAAAGTGTTGCACATCTAATTCGGTCTCCACTCCAAACTGATTCACTTGGTAACCTTGTTTACTTAAGACTTCCGCAAGCGCTAGGGATGATTGCACAAAAATAACATCTTTATATTGAGCAATGAAACGCTTAACTATTTCATCGTAATTTGAGGTATCGCATATCGGGTCTGCCAAAACAACTTTGCACTCTTTCCAAGACCAAAAAGGATGACGGAAAGAAATATAGGCAATATAACCCATACCTTCCACAATAAAATACTCAAAGTCTTTTTCAAGACTTGAATACGCCATACAGTGGCTTCCGTGGCTTTCAAAATAGTGATGCAAATCAGAACTTGAATAAGAGTTTTGCTCAGACATTTTTCTATTTTTTATTATTTATGCGTAACGCACGCTCAGGCATTTCTTCAGGGTCTGTTCCTGGCAAGGTTAAATGCGCCAACTCTTGCAAAGCACGCTCGTAGACGCGACGTTTAAAAAACACCACCTCTTTCGCTGGCAACCAATAATTCACCCAACGCCAATTATCAAATTCTGGCACATGACAGGCACTTAAATTGACACTGCGATCTTCGCACTTCATTTTTAACAAAAACCATCGCTGCTTCTGTCCGATACAGGTCGGACGAGAATTGTGTCGAATCATATTTTTTGGCAAACGATAGCGCAACCAGTCCTGTGTCGAACCCATTACTTCTACGTGCTCTTCAAGCAAACCGGTTTCCTCTTGAAGCTCTCTATACATTGCTTCTAAAGGAGTTTCTCCTTCATCTATTCCGCCTTGCGGAAATTGCCAAGAAGTTTGCCCTATTCGTTTACCCCAAAATACCTTTCCGTCACAATTTGCGATAATTATCCCTACGTTAGCTCGAAAGCCTTCGTCGTCAATCACAGGTGACTCCAATAAAAATCGTTTAATTGCCGCCTATTTTTTCATAATTGCCGTCAATCATCAATTGAAACATGCTAAGACAGGTTTTAATTGCTATTTAGGATAGACCAACACCTGAATCACCTTGCATCTGGCAAGGTTACATTCAACTCCAACATATCGTAATTATCGCCTTTTTCGACTTTTACATTCACACTATCATCGTCTACGTTCACATATTTGCGAATTACTTGTAATAACTCGTCACGTAATTTTGGTAAATAGTCAGGCCCCGTACTACTCTTATCAGAGTGCTCATGCGCAATTAGTATCTGCAAACGCTCTTTGGCAAGAGAGGCAGTATTTTTCTTTTCTTCTTGCTTAAAAAAACTGAATAATCCCATCTTTAGTCCTCCTTTTAACGTTTGCTTTTAACCAAATAACTTCTTGAAAAAGCCTTGTTTTTTAACTTCCGCATCCACAAAACGAAGCGGGACATCATCCCCTAAGAATCGGGAAACCACATCCATATAGGCCTGTCCTGCCAGACTTTCTTTATCCAGCACCACAGGATTACCACTATTGGATGATTGTAAAACTGATTCTGATTCTGGAATAACACCAATCAACGGAATAGATAATATTTCGACAATATCATCCATACTCAGCATATCGCCATCTTGCACTCTTTCGGGAGAATAGCGCGTAATTAATAAATGCTCTTTTACGGTACCGCCCTGCTCTGCTACTTTTGAACGACTTTGTAAAATACCTAAAATGCGATCCGAGTCTCTAACAGATGATACTTCGGGGTTTGTGACAATTATGGCTTCATCGGCAAAATACAACGCCATGAAAGCACCTTTTTCAATGCCCGCAGGTGAATCACATACAATGTATTCAAAATCTTCTTTTTTTAACTCATTGATAACACTTTCAACGCCATCCATGTTTAACGCATCTTTATCTCGTGTTTGGGATGCAGGAAGAATATATAAATTTTCGACACGCTTATCTTTAATTAACGCCTGTTTTAAGCCCGATTCGCCATTCATGACATTCACAAAATCGTAAACGACACGGCGTTCAACACCCATGATTAAATCAAGATTACGTAATCCCACATCGAAATCTATGACGACTGTTTTATGCCCTTTAGCAGCTAAGCCTGATGCAAACGCGGCACTGGTTGTGGTTTTTCCTACGCCACCCTTGCCGGATGTCACTACGATTACTTTACTCACTTATTTTCTCTCTCCATAGTAAAAAGCCCACTTGAAATTACCCTAGTGGCTCAATAATTAGTTTTTCGCCTTCTAACCTGATCATTGCAGGCTTACCTTTTAATTCGGTATCGCTTTCATCTAACAATAAATAACGCCCTGCAATTGCAATCAGCTCTGCCTGTAACGCGTTACAAAAAATACGTGCTGATTCGTTTCCTTGCGCACCCGCTAATACACGCCCTCGCATCGGGCCATACGCATGAATCGAACCATCTGCCATCAGTTCTGAACCTGCGCTGGTTGCCGAAAGCACCGTCATATCTGCATTGGCTGCGTAAATCTGTTGACCTGATCTTACAGGTCGATCAATAGTAACCGATTGAATACTCGGTACAGTTTCAATCACTGGGTTTTGAGCGACGGATGCATCGCCTGACTGATCGTGCGGCTCTTTATTATTTTCACTTGAGGTTGATGCTGTTGAAACAGATACATACCCTGCTCTCATCACAGCCCAGCCTGCTTTCATTGCCGTTACATTTAAGTTTTCTGGCATACCTCGCACACCGACCGGGACGAAACCTAAGTCAGAAAGCAGTGTTTTTAAAGCACTGAAATCTAATTTTTCACAGTCTTCTGCCACCAATGCGCAATCAACAACAACAGGGCTTTGTGCAAAAAACTGTGGCGCTTCTTCGTATTTCTTTTGTAGTTCAGGTTGTAATAAACTCAAATCAATATTCTCCAAATGGAGAACATTTAACATCAACATCTCGCCTTTTAATTTCATTTTCCCTCCCCGATAATAAAAATTCAACACTGAGTTTTCATTATTATTAAGTCTTAACCAAAAATTATTAATCAGGGATTTAAAGCCCTTCTTTTTTTAGCCGTATCATATAGGAGTATTAATGAATTTTCATCGCCAATATTCACTTTTAACGCTACAATCACCTATATTTTAAATTTATTTATAAAATATACGCCATCTTAGATTTGCTTTTATATTATTGATTAATAACAATATTTATTGCAATCCAAGCAAACCCCGTTATTACAAATAAATTCAATATCAATTTATAGATCAACATCTTACATTAGATAACAAATGAAACACTTCAAGGCTTTTTAAAATCAAATTAATTTATGTCATTAACCACTTTAAACCCACTCTACCCAGACAAACAATCAAACAATCATAATGCACTTTGCTGGGGACAACTCCATGGTTGTTCTCAAGATTTATTAATTGCCAATGCAAGCAGTGAATTTAAAGGTTTAATTGTACTCGTGACTCCTGATAGCCAGAGCGCTTATGAAGCCGAAACCAATATCCGTTTTTTTTGCAGCGAATTAAATACACAAAAATCTGAAAGCGCTATTCATATTTTCCCCGACTGGGAAACACTGCCTTATGATGTGTTTTCGCCCCATGAAGATCTTATTTCTGATCGTTTAAAAACACTGCACCAATTAAGCCACATTAAAAACGGTGTATTGATCGTTCCTGTTGCTACGTTAATGCAAAAACTCGCACCCGTTGATTATATTCGCAACAATACACTGATTTTAAACGTAGGCGACAGCCTAGAAATTGACACGATGCGACAGCAATTAGAATCTTCGGGCTACCGTCATGTCACCCAAGTCATGGAGCACGGCGAATACAGTACACGCGGCTCTTTAATAGATTTATTTCCGATGGGAAGCAACACGCCCTTTCGTATTGATTTATTCGGCGATGAAATCGAAACCATTCGAAGTTTTAACCCCGAAGATCAACGCACCATTGAACAACTTAATAAAATTGAATTATTGCCCGCGCATGAATATCCATTAACCCCCGATGGCATCAGCCTTTTTAAAGAAAATTACAGCACTCAAATTGGCGGTGATTTAGCACACAGTCAAATATACGATAATGTCGTCAACGGTAATCCCCCTACTGGCATTGAGTATTACTTACCGTTATTTTTTAAAAGCACCGCGACTTTATTCGATTATCTTCCCGAAAAAGTATTATTGATTAACGCCGAAGGCACGCAAGCTGCTGCCGAGACATTTTATGCTACGGTAATGGATCGTCATGAACAACGCCGTCACGATCTTGAACGTCCCATTTTAGCACCCGAACTATTGTATTTAAACAGCGATCAACTGCTGAGCAAAATTGAGGGAATGCGCCGCATTAATACACACTCATTTAAACAAACTAAGAACTGCCATAACTACCCTGTAAACACCCTCCCCTCGCTACTAATTCAAGCGCGCGCCGAAACGCCTTTAATGTTGCTCAAGCAATTTTTGCAACAAATCCAAATACATGAACAACGAGGACGAATCTTATTTACAGCAGATTCAGCTGGCAGACGTGAAAATCTTATTGGTTTGTTACGCGACAATGGCTTCACCACGCACACTACTGATAATTGGCATAGCTTTATTAA
>DQUJ01000127.1 GCA_015662325.1 Leucothrix mucor
AAGGTGCTGGAATTGCCTTGAAATCTTATCTGGAAGTGGCAGAAGATATTAAACAAAAACGATTAGTGATTGTACTGGAAGAATTTATGCCAGACTTTATTAAGGGTAGAACTTCAGATAATACCAGCAATAAGCCATCACAGAATTTATTCAATAGCGCAGACCTGCATGTGGTGTATCCGAGTCGGCAACACCAACCCAAAAGAGTAAAGGCATTTATTGAAGCTTTGTTGGTTTATTTTAAAGCACTTGAAAAAGGCGGCAGCATGTAAACGCGGGTTGTAAGATGGTTTCTATGCCTCGTCTCCCTCGTTTTGTATTAGCTGGTCATCCACAGCATGTGATCAAGAAGAAAGGATCGTACAAATCGATATGTAACTATTCCACTTTGTTTTATAAGTTAATGGCGCACCTGGCTGGATTCGAACCAGCTACCTTCGGCTTCGGAGGCCAACACTCTATCCAAGTGAGCTACAGGTGCGTGATGATATTTTAACGGGTTGCCCCCTAGCCTCATTGTTATTTTTATAATGATACGCGCCTTCGGAGGCTTGCACTCTATCCAGATGAGCTACGGGCGCGTGATGTGCATTCTAACGAATTTGAGCAGCTAGCTCACCTTTTTATTTCTAGATCTTTTAGAATTAACTGACACGAAAATTGGCACGCAAATCGGGAATGTTTACAGATTGCACTTGCACAGTGATGGATTGATCTAGCTCAAGCTTTTCTTGTCCGCGAAGCCGTGGCTCTATTGCCAGTTCGGGTAATATTACCGTGGTATTTCGCTCATTCTGCATAACAACAATCGCTTCCCCTTGCCATTGTTCACCTTCTTTTTCTTGTTGCTGTTTTAAATACAACATTATCCAGTGCTGTTTAGAGCTACGTTCTGATTTGCGCGCGGCAAACGAGCCTTCATCTGCTAGGCCGATGCGTTCAATTAATGCCTCGCTCTCTAAAAGTGGCTGATCCATTAAAAATGCACGAAGTTGCTGGTGCACAATTAAATCAAGGTAACGTCTCATAGGGCTTGTCACGCGAGTATAGCAAGGCAAACCAAGACCAAAATGTGCGGCGGGTGCGGTTGTATGGCGCGATGCTTTGAAAAAACGCCGATAACCGTAATGCTCCGATAGCTTTTCTGGGTGCTGAATTTCTTCTGGTTCTGGCTGATAAGCGTAGGGAATGGGGATGTTATTTTGGGTTGCGAATAACGCCACTGCCTCCCCTGCTGCCAGCATTGCTTCGGTGACAATTTTACGACTGCCACCACGCGAATAAGGACGTAGCGAAATTTCACCTTTATCATCCACATGGATATTTACTTCAGGCAGGTCTAAGGTCGCGGCATTATTTGCCAAGCGGCGCTGATGGTAACGATCGGTAATCGTATTTAAATCCGCAAAGGTGGTATCGAGTTCTTTATCCGCATCCTCATAGGTGGTTCGAGTCACGGCTAATTCAGAAAAGCAGATTTGAATATCCTCTAGCTCGCCCTCTTCCGTGATGTTAAAGCTAATGGATAATGCGTTGCTTTGTTCCTGTAAACCCAAGCCGAGTTTTTCGGTAATGCCCTTTGGCAGCATGTGAATCGTTTGGTCGGGCAAGTACACATTGGTGCCACGCGAACGCGCTTCAATATCCAATTCAGAATCGGGGGTTACTAGCGAAGATACATCGGCAATGTGTACCGACAAACGATTGCCCTCTAGCGAGATTGCATCATCAGGGTCTTGATTGCCAATATCATCAATGGCCCATGCTGTTAGATGTTTTAGATCACTGCGATTGGTTTCTAAAGGCTCTGGAATGGCGATTTCTGGGTTCGTCATATTGACACCCAAGCGCCGTGGCCAAGGATTATAGTTTTCTGCCCAATAGCCTAACTTTAACAATAAAGTATGGGCCGCTTCCTTGTTTTCTTGAATACCGACTGCTTTTAACACGCGGCTATTTTCGCGCTCGCCACAGGCAACTTGTTCCACTTCTACAAGGTGCGTGTGGTCGCCTTCTTCTATTTGACCTTTTTTTATTCTTTCCAGCAATGAATCCCACGATGCTTGCTGATGTTGTTTTGCGTTACGTTTTTCTTTTTCGGCGGTGATTAAATCGCTTGAACGTGGCGTAATTAAATCAGTTTCAGCATCTAAATCAAAATACAAATCATCGACGACTAGCATCCAACTCGACCATGCACTTTGTGGCGTAAATTCGCCGTATAATAATTCGGCGAGTTCGCTCAGCGGTACGGACTCGCCTTCTAATAGTTCAAGTGTTTCATCTAAGGTATTGAGTGATTCTGGCGTATCTAAAGCCAGTGTAGACACATCGCTAATCGGCCCAGAATGTAATAGTTTAATATCTTTATCGCGCACGCGTTTGGTGGTTTTAAAGAAGATAATATCTATTTTATCGCTAACATCACTGACGATTGCCGCTTTGCTTTTATAATAGACTAACGCGCCTTTTTTTATTTTTGACATGCAGTTTTTTATTTTGAGATTTTTGCACGCAAAGGTCTCATTATAAATCTGCTGATTAAGAATGCGCTATGTTAATCCATCTTGAGTCTAACTTGAACAACTTTTACCACTACCATTACTACCGTCGCCGCTATCACAACCGCCACTTCCACAGCCCCCGCCGCCACCAATTAATTTTGCATTTTTATTAAAGATATATTTAAACGACAAATAAAGAAGAATCACCGATGATACTTGGGCAATAAAACCGGGATCGTCTTCATGCAAATCCAATATGTTAATTTTCGCCAAGCTTTCTGCAAAAAAACTATCGAACATAAAGCCAAATAACACGCTACCGATTAACACGGATAACAAATAAATCACTAACGATGTTTTGCCCAATGTTTTTAATACCACGCTCATGGTAATCGTATTCGTTGCAGGGCCTGCTGTTAAAAAGATAAACGCAGCGCCAGGCGAAAAACCAGCGGCAAGCAAGGAAAGCCCTAACGGAATAGAAGCGGTAGCACACACATACAAGGGCATTGAAACCAACAGTACCAACGCGTAATTTATCAGCGGGTTAGAGGAGATATAATCAGACAAGTTCTCTGGCATAAAGGTAACAATTAACGCGCCAATGATGATGCCAATTAATAAAGACTTGGCAATATCTTTATAAATATCATCAAACGCATAAGCGATGATTTGCTTGAAGAGTGGTTGCTTGTCTTCTGCTTTCACCACATTAATATTTAGTGGAATACCCCCCACTGGAAATGGTTTCTTCACAGGCTCTGGCGAGCTAGACTCCTCATCGTTTTCTTTTACAAAAAACAGAGTTAGCAAACCCGCTATCAGCGCAATCACCACCGAAGAAAACACCCGATAAAGAGTAAACGCCCAGCCGAATACACCATAGGTCGCTAGAATAGAGTCCACACCTGTAATCGGTGTCGCAATTAAAAAGGTTTGCGTGGCACTTTTTGATGCGCCACTTTTTCGTAATGCGCTTACAAACGGAATCACGCTACAGGAGCATAAAGGCAGCGGGATCCCCAATACAGCGGCTTTGATATTCGCCATAAAATTATGCTGTCCCAAGTGCTTTTTTATAAACGAATCGGGTAACAGTAATTTAAACACGCCAGCGATTAATACGCCCACAAGAATAAAGAACGCAATTGAATTTAATAACGCCCAAAAATTGCTTAAAAATTCTAGAAGTAGCTCTTTCATTGTCTTTTGATGATAGCAAAACGCCTTATTTAATAATAGTTCTCATTTTTGTTTATAGTGGAAGTTTATTAAAAAACAAATAATCCATATTGAAACTATGGTTTAAATTATAATCTTTTTCTCAGTATATCCCGTGTAATCACTCTCTTATCGTAAACAGACCTATTATCTTGACTATTAAACAGGGTAAATGTAATGTCAGTTTATTAATAATTGCTTATATAGGTAGTCTTGCGCATGTTCGGAGTTAAAGAAATTGATGCCAGCGGTTTAAAAGAAATGCTGGATAATGCAGAAAAAGATGGCAAAAACATTAAACTGTTTGATGTACGTTCTCAGGCAGAATTCGCACAAGGCTTTATTGAAGGCGGCGAATGTATGCCTTTGCATACACTTCCTTTAAAAATGAATGAAATGAACGCGGACGACGTTAATGTATTTTACTGTCGCAGCGGCGCACGTTCTGGACAAGCTTGTATGTACCTTTCTCAAAATAACGGCGTTGAAGGTATTAACTTACGCGGTGGCATTATTTCGTGGTATCAAGCCGGTTATGACATTATTCGACCAGAAGATAGCAAGCACGCAGATAATTCTGCTCAGTGATTAATTAGTAAGTGCTTATAGATATTGGGTTTAAATTAAGTGCTCTTGGTTAAGCACTCTGGTGAATAACTCATGGCCTTCAGATATATATTCTTTAGAATTTTTCTTAAAGTAGGGTCTTGTCAACTCAGTAATAGCGTTAAAAGCAACACTCCCAACTGATAAACCATTTTCCCTATTAATATATATAAATCCTGCCATTTTTTACCCTACCTCATAAAAATTATTAACTGAGCAGAATTTATCACACAAAAAAATGATATGTTTGCTCATATTTAATATAGTCGCCACACTGATCTACATTTGCCAGACTCCAAGAATTTATACTCTTACTATTTAAGGAGACAAACTATGTCAGTAAAAAATGCATTTTACGCACAATCAGGCGGTGTAACTGCCGTTATCAACGCGTCTGCGTGTGGTGTTATCCAAACTGCCAAAAAATTCCCCGATAAGATCGGTACGGTTTATGCAGGCGCAAACGGCATCATCGGTGCATTGACCGAAAACCTGATTGATACCAGCAAAGAAAGCGATGAAGACATTGCGGCATTATTGCACACTCCTTCTGGCGCATTCGGCTCTTGTCGATACAAGATGAAAAGTTTGGAAGAGAACAAAGAAGAATACGATCGTTTGATTGAAGTGTTCAAAGCACACAATATCGGTTACTTCTTCTACAACGGTGGCGGAGATTCTGCTGACACCTGTTTAAAAGTGTCTCAGTTATCTGAGAAAACAGGCTTCCCTATTCAAGCAATTCACGTGCCCAAGACAGTTGATAATGATTTGCCGATCACAGACAACTGCCCAGGTTTTGGTTCTGTTGCTAAATACATTGCAGTTTCTACGCTTGAAGCAAGTTTTGATGTTTCATCAATGGCAGCAACATCGACTAAGATATTCGTACTCGAAGTTATGGGTCGTCACGCAGGTTGGATTGCAGCTGCAGGCGCATTAGCGAATAACGAAGATAACGATATTCCAGTGGTTGTACTTTTCCCTGAGATCAAGTTTGATCAAGAGAAGTTCCTTGCATTGGTAGACAGCAAAGTTAAAAGCCACGGTTACTGTAGTATCGTAGTTTCAGAAGGTGTTGCATGGCCTGACGGACGCTTCCTTGCAGAACAAGGCACGCGCGATGATTTCGGACACGCACAATTAGGTGGAGCGGCGCCTGTTGTTGCTAACATCATTAAAGATGCATTAGGTTACAAATTCCACTGGGCAGTTGCTGATTACTTGCAACGTGCGGCACGTCACTTAGCGTCTAAATCTGATGTTGAGCAAGCTTACGCATTAGGCGAAGCTGCAGTTAACATGGCAATGGATGGCAAAAACTCAGTAATGCCAGCTATCATTCGTACCTCTAACAACCCTTACCAATGGGAAATTGGCTCAGGTGATTTAAAAGACATCGCTAACGTTGAGAAGATGATGCCAATGGAATACATCTCTGAAGATGGCTTCGATATAACGGATGCTTGTCGTGAGTACCTTCTACCATTAATCGAAGGCGAGGCTTACCCTCCGTACAAAAACGGATTGCCTGATTACGTTACGTTGAAGAAAGTTTTGGCAGAGAAGAAATTACCAGAGTTTAAAATGAAGTGATTTAGTATTCATGAGAAACAAAGCCCTGTTACTTGTAACGGGGCTTTTTTATGCCCAATACATTATTTATAGTGTCCATTAGTAGCAAGAAAGTAGCAACAGAGTTATCAACAGAAAGAATGACGGGTTATCATAAGTCTCAACCTAGCAATAGATTCACAGAATTATTTACAGGCTAAATTAAATACTCCCGCTCTTTGCTATAAATCAAATTGACCCTGTTTAAAAAGTACACAAACGTTTATTTTATAAGCAATTTTGTAGATAAACACCCGTCTAAACCAGACAGGATGCAAGCTTCCCTTAATAAAAGTTGTTACACTATTAACTACAAATTATTACTCACTATGTCGTAGGAAGCATGAGGATCAATAATTAAGCCAATCAGCAAGGACTGCATTTGGCTTAGTATTCTCAATACTTTACTACCGCTATTAAAAGACTATCAAGGAAGAACAGACATCATGGCTTTATTTTTATTACAAGTAACACTTATTACAACAATGGCCGTGGCGGCAGGCATTCTACTCGGCTGGTGGGCACATATTTATTTTAATAAAGACCATGGGATCACCAAGCAAAAAGAGCTCAATCAAATAAAAAGTTATTTTGCAGATGCAATTAAAGAAAGCGCTCGCGTTAAGTTACAGCTCAAGTTAGCAGAAGAAAAAATTGAGCTATTAGCATCTAAGCCGCCCCAAGTTGAAGGCGTTGATTTTGAAGCATATCAAATATTCGAAAATACGGTTAAAGAAGCGCAATTAAGAAAGTATTTAAACTAGAGCTAGCATACTAGCCTCACTCTGCATATTCAAAAGAATCAAAGAACAGCTGATCATCTGGCAAACCTTGTTGAGTAAACGTTTCTTTAGCCGCCTCTATCATCGGGGGCGGGCCAGCCATATACACATCAACAGCCGATAAGTCTTTAACGTCTTCGGCAACAATGCTATGCACAAAGCCTGTTTTCCCCTGCCAATTATCGTCGTCCTTAGCATCTGATAAAACAGGGGTATAGCTTATGTTCTCGTGTTGAAATGCCCATTTTTTGGGTAAATCATCACGGTACAAATCTGCTTTTGCGCGTACCCCCCAATAAATATGAAGCGGGCGTTTATCATTTTCTTCTATTAATTGTTCTACCATGCCTTTAATGGGTGCGAAGCCTGTCCCGCCAGCAATTAAAATAAGTGGGCGCGGTGTATTCCCTAACGCTTCGTCTTGCTCATCTAACTCTCGGATAAAAAAGCTTCCAAAAGGGCCTTCAATACGCAACAACGCCTTTTCTTTCATCTCATTAAACACATGCGGAGTAAAATAGCCGCCCTCTACCAAACGCAAATGTAATTCCAAGTAATCATCATGCGTAGGGGAATTAGCTAAAGAAAAAGCCCTGCGTTTATTGTCTCTTAATAAAAACTCGATATATTGACCCGCACGAAACGCCATCCGCTGGTTGGCAGGCAATGCTAACGTCATTTCCATTACATCATCAGATAGTTTGCGCAAAGAAGTAACACGCACCGGTAGCTTCTTTATTTCAATTTCAGTAGAACTGCTGATTTCTTTAACGTTCAAGACTAAATCAGACTTCGCTTTACAGACACAAAAAGCCGCACGACCTTGTTTATGTTCGTGCTCCATTACTGTTATCGGCAAACCTTCGGGATATTCAACCTCCCCTTCTATGACTTTTCCTAAACACGTACCACAAGACCCACTGCGACAACCATAGGGAAAAGAAATGCCCTGACGTAATGCTGCATCTAAAATAAATTCATCTTTTTTAACTTCAAACTGATGACCACTCGGCTGTACTGTAATTTGATATGACATAAAAACTCTGATGATTCACTTGTAGCTTATTGATTAATTGGCACTAAAAAAGGTTCATATTTTAACAGTAAAAATAATAAATATATTTTTACATTATGCTTTTTTTTCAACACAAGCGAGTATATCAAAGCGTAGAGAGTTTTACCCAAGTTATCCACAGAATATAAACATATTCTAAAGAGCATAAACACAATATGTTGTACTTGACGGTAATGGCATACACACTCTATAGTATGCACCACTTCGAAAGCGACTAACAAACGTTACCTTTTAGGGCTGATACAAACCCTTTAATAACGACCTATCTTCACTTTAGCTGGCGCACTTTTAGCTAGCGGCATTTTAAGATAGGTATTTATTGTTTTTGTAAGTTGGGCAGGATTAAAAATGGCTAAAGATAATTAGCCAAACAAGTATTAAAGAACGTTATTTTTATTTATCGGGTTTAACAAAAAGATATAGAGCCGGTTAAATCAGCAAAAAGATGACGTATAACAAATACCAGAAATACAAATAACAAGATTTATTTCAATGTGATTCTTCGTGATATTACGTTGTTAGTCCTTGTCTTTTTTATTTATCAAAAACATACATAGGTCTGTAAACAAATCTATATGAGGAGAACACATGCAAATAACGGGTAATGACAACATTTCAGAACAGGGGCTACCCGTAAAAGAGGCGATTGACGAGACCATGTCACGTACCTCACCTGCTCTTTCAGAAGACGCGGCAATTTACAAAGTCATGCGCCGTAACGGTAAAGTCACACCGTTTGATAAAAGCAAAATTGAAGTGGCGCTAACCAAAGCATTTTTAGGCGTAGAAGGTGGCGTAGCAGCGGCTTCTTCACGCATTCATGACACCGTTAACATAATGACAGAGCAAGTGTTTGATAGCTTATTTCGTCGTATGCCAGACGGTGGCATCGTACATATTGAAGATATTCAGGATCAGGTCGAATTAGCCCTTATGCGTTCTGGCGAACGTAAAGTGGCGCGTGCCTACGTCCTATATCGTGAAGAAAGAGCACAGACACGTGCCGAGAAGGCAGAAAAATCCAAGCCTAAAAAGTCATCTAAAAAAGATGTCCTTCACGTAACCAGTTCATCCGGGGACACCAAGCCGCTCGATGAAAGCCGCCTACGCAAGATTGTTGCAGAAGCGGTGGCAGGGCTGGACGGCGTTGATAAAGACACCGTTCTCAATGAGGCAATGCGCAACCTGTTTGATGGCATCCCGGAAGAGGATGTTGGATCCGCGCTAGTAATGGCAACGCGTGTCATGATCGAAAAGGATAGTAATTATTCTTCGGTAGCGGCGCGCTTGTTACTAGACAACTTACGCACCGAATCTCTGACCTATTTAAACGGTAGAAGCACCGATGCGACACAAGCAGAAATGGCAAAACGCTATCCTGCAACTTTTAAGAAATACATCGCACAAGCGGTAGAGCTAGAACTGCTTGATGAAGAACTAACGCGTTATGATCTTACAAAACTAGGCGCAGCACTGGATGCTAGCCGTGATCAACAGTTCACTTACCTTGGTTTGCAAACGCTGTACGACCGTTACTTTATCCACACTACAGATGAAATTCGTTTTGAATTACCGCAAATTTTCTTCATGCGTGTTTCGATGGGTTTAGCGATGAATGAAGTCAATCGTGAAGAGCGCGCGATTGAATTCTACAACCTGCTTTCTAGCTTTAACTTTATGAGCAGTACGCCAACCTTATTTAACTCTGGCACACGTCGCCCACAATTATCATCGTGTTATTTAACAACCGTGCCTGATAGCTTAGAAGGCATTTATAACTCGATTAAAGATAATGCCATGCTGTCTAAATTTGCCGGTGGTTTAGGCAACGATTGGACACGTGTTCGCGGGCTTGGCTCGCACATCAAAGGTACTAACGGCAAATCACAGGGCGTGGTTCCTTTCTTAAAAGTAACCAACGATACCGCCGTTGCAGTTAACCAAGGCGGCAAACGCAAAGGCGCTATTTGTGCTTACATGGAAACATGGCATGTAGACATTGAAGAGTTTATCGAGTTACGTAAAAACACCGGTGATGAGCGTCGTCGTACCCACGATATGAATTCAGCGAACTGGATTCCTGATCTATTTATGCAACGTGTTGCAGAAGAAGGCGAATGGACATTATTCTCGCCAGAAGAAGTGCCAGATCTGCACGACCTTGTCGGTAAAGAATTTAAAATAGCCTATGAAGCCTACGAAGAAAAAGCAAAACGTGGCGATATTCAACTCTTTAAAACATTAAAAGCGGTTGATTTATGGCGCAAAATGCTCGGTATGATATTCGAAACAGGGCATCCGTGGATCACCTTCAAAGACCCTTGTAATATTCGTTACAGCAACCAGCACATGGGTGTAGTACACAGTTCTAATCTATGTACCGAGATTATGCTCCACACCAACGATGATGAAGTTGCCGTTTGTAATCTAGGTTCTGTTAACTTGCCACAGCATACAACCGCTGACGGTATTGATATGGAAAAGCTAGAAAAAACCATCAAAACTGCAATGCGTATGCTCGACAACGTGATCGAATACAATTACTACAGCGTACCGCAAGCGCGTCATTCGAATATGCAACATCGTCCTGTTGGATTAGGTTTGATGGGCTTTCAAGATGCGCTTTATAAGCAAGATATTCCGTATGCTTCAATTGAAGCGGTTGAATTTGCAGATAACAGCATGGAAGCGGTTTCTTACTTTGCGATTAAATCATCGTCTGATTTAGCCAACGAACGTGGCACTTACGAAACCTATGATGGCTCGCTGTGGAGCAAAGGTATTTTGCCAATTGATTCTATCGAACTGATGGAAGCAGAACGTGGCGAATATTACCAAGTCGATAAAACTAGCACCCTGGATTGGAAAACATTACGTAAGCAGATAAAGAAAGTCGGTATGCGTAACTCGAATGTAATGGCAATTGCACCAACCGCAACCATTTCGAATATTTGTGGTGTGAGTCAATCTATCGAGCCAACCTACCAAAACTTATTCGTTAAATCGAACTTGTCTGGTGAGTTTACGGTAGTTAACCCGTACATGGTTCAAGAGCTAAAAGACAAAGGCTTGTGGGACGAAGTGATGATCAATGATCTTAAATACTTCGACGGAAGCGTGCAAGAAATCGACCGTGTACCGGAAGAACTAAAAGCAAAATACGC
>DQUJ01000045.1 GCA_015662325.1 Leucothrix mucor
GCACTAGTGCATGAATTTTTTTCATATACGCAACGGCTTCTTTTGCCGATGACATATCAGGTTCTGATACGATTTCTAACAGCGGCGTACCAGATCGATTCAGATCAATACCCGTCATACCTGCATAATCTTTGTGCAAAGATTTGCCGGCATCTTGCTCTAAATGCGCACGCGTAACACCAATGCGTTTTGTATCACCATTCTCAAGAACGATGTCCATATGACCCATCTCAACAATAGGCTTATCAAACTGGCTGATCTGATAACCCTGTGGAAGGTCAGGGTAAAAATAGTTTTTACGTGCAAACACATTGCCCTTACCAATCGGCGCGCCAACCGCTAAACCAAACATCGCCGCCATACGGACGGCTTCGGTATTGAGCACAGGTAAAACACCAGGCATCGCGAGGTCAACCACACTGGCCTGTGTATTGGGTTCTTGGCCATATTTAGTTGATGAACCTGAAAATAATTTAGATTTTGTTGAAAGCTGGACGTGAATTTCTAGCCCGATAACTGTTTCCCATTCCATGTTATTTACCTTCCTTACTTTTATTCGCTTGCGTGACTTTGTCTTGCGCAAAAGCTTCTGGCGTTTGCTTATGCCAATCGGTAGCTTGCTGATACTGGTGCGCGATATTTAGCATGCTTGCCTCTTCAAAATGATTACCAATAATCTGCAAACCTACTGGCATATTATTAGCAAATCCTGCAGGAACAGACATGCCCGGTAAACCCGCTAAGTTAAGTGATAAGGTGTAAATATCTGAAAGATACATACTAATTGGATCATCTGATTTTTCACCAATTTTAAAAGCAGTCTCTGGTGCAACCGGCCCCAAAATGACATCGACTTTTTTAAAAGCTTGCTTAAAATCATCACTGATCAAACGGCGGATTTTTTGCGCTTTTAAATAATAGGCATCATAGTAGCCTGCTGACAGGGCATAAGTACCCGTCATAATACGACGTTTAACTTCTGCGCCAAATGCATCACCGCGCGAACGCATATACATATCGGTTAAGTCAACAGGGTCTTCACAGCGATAGCCGTAGCGTACGCCATCAAAACGCGAAAGATTTGAAGATGCCTCAGCGGGTGCAATCACGTAATAAGAAGGAATCGCCAAGTGCGTGTTTGGCAGGCTGATTTCTATAATTTCTGCGCCTAATTTTTTGTAATCATTCACCGCATTTTGGATGACATCGGCAACGCTTGAGTCCAAGCCTTCATCAAAAAACTCTCTAGGCAAACCAATTTTAACACCTTGCAATGAATCATTTAAGCCTGCCGAAAAGTCAGGCACATCACGCTCCACCGAGGTCGAATCTTTGACATCAAAACCTGACATGCTCTGTAACACCAACGCACAATCTTCTGCACTGCTAGCAAACACACCACCTTGATCCAAGCTTGATGCATAAGCAATCATACCAAAACGTGAGACACGCCCGTAAGTAGGTTTGATGCCTGTAATACCTGTTAAAGAAGCGGGTTGACGAATCGACCCGCCCGTATCGGTACCAAGCGAAACAGGTGCTAAATTTGCGGCAACCGCTACGGCACTTCCGCCAGAAGAACCACCCGGTACGCGCTCTAAATCCCATGGGTTTTTAACAGCACCGTAGTAAGAGTTTTCATTGGATGAACCCATTGCAAACTCATCCATATTGGTTTTACCTAACATTGGCATACCCGCCTGTATCAGTTTTTCAACCGCTGTAGCATTATAAGGTGCGATAAAATTATCCAGCATTTTTGAGGCACAAGAAGTTCGCACACCATCGGTACAAAACAAATCTTTATAGGCAATGGGAATACCCGTTAATGCGCCTGCGTTGCCCGATGCTATCTGTTCATCGGCCGACTGTGCCATGTTTAACGCTTGTTCATTTGTTACCGTGATAAAAGCGTTTAAGTCGTTGTCGTACTTTGCGATACGATCAAGGTGAAATTGAGTTAACTCAACACTTGAAAAATCGCCAGCTTTTAAACCTGCACTGAGTTCTTTTAATGATTTATTTTCCATTTTTAGCCACCCTTACCTTAATCCAGTACTTTAGGAACAAGAAACAAGCCATCTTCACTTAATGGCGCATTGCTCAACAACTTTTCACGTTGGTTTTCTTCGGTCACCACATCATCACGCAAGCGTTGCATCGCATCCTGTGGGTGTGCCATTGGTGTAATATTTTTAACATCCGTTGCGTTCATTTGTTCAACTAATCCAAAAATATTAGATAGGTCTTGAGAGTATTGTTCGATGTTTTCTTCTTGAATAGAAAGTCGTGCCAAAAAAGCAATTTTTTTGACTTCTTCTGGTGTCAAAGACATGGTGGTTACCGTGATTAAATAGTGTGAATGTTTCTGGAGGGTAAATTTAACATACTGAAGCAAATCAAGAAATATCTAAAAACAGCACCACCTTGTTGCAATACATTAAAATAAGCACCTAATATACTGATAAAAAATAGAAAACTTGAAAAATAGTGCTATCTATAATAATCTATCCGACATGCTTAATAAATATACAATTTGTTAGGCTTAATTTATTACAAATAATATATAAAAAAGGGGACA
>DQUJ01000262.1 GCA_015662325.1 Leucothrix mucor
AACCCGTCGCCGGTTTTCAAAACCGGTACTTTCGGCCACTCAGTCACCTCTCCAATTTCTCGCTAACTTCCGAGAGCGCGTAGAATAATAAAAACACGCCCATGATGCCAGTAAAATATGCTAAAAAACGCACTATTTTTTAGCATCGCCTTTGGATGAAGGTGGAAATGCCGCAATATTGTTGCCGCCTTCGTAGTTTTTAATCTTACTTACACCCTGTTTCTTTACTTCATCTATGCGTATCACAGAATGAAAAGGGATAAAACTCCGTTTGACCAAATCGAATTCTGCTTTAAGTTTTTCTTCTGATGGATCAACCACGACCTCGCTCTGGCTACCAAATACAATTTCTTCGATTGCTAAAAAACCATACAAGTCAGATTCATACACTTGTTTTGCAAAGACTTCGTACACTTTGTCTTGGTTTATAAAACTAACTTTATATAAGCGTGATTCATTCATAGTATTTTAACAGGGTAATTTAACTTCAACTTGGTAGATATTGCATCGTCTTTGTAACAGTTTTTTTACTGTTTTGCACGCTTTATGGTAGTTCTACGCTATCCTTAAATTGAACTTTTCATTATAAAAATCCCCTTTCTTTTTTAATAGTTACTGTTCCTAAGTAACAGAAAGGGTATGATTGTCTTTTTTATATTTATAACAGGTATTTATCATGGCAGTTAGTTCTTTTCATCCTCCACAGCGTACGTTAATGGGCCCCGGTCCTTCTGATGTGAACCCACGTATTTTAGAAGCAATGTCGCGCCCGACTATCGGTCATCTAGACCCTGTATTTGTTGCGATGATGGATGAAACTAAAGGCATGCTTCAAGATGCTTTCATGACTAAAAATGAATTAACGATGCCTGTTTCTGCCCCCGGTTCTGCGGGTATGGAGACTTGTTTTGTAAACTTAGTTGAGCCGGGCGATACAGTAATTGTTTGTCAAAACGGTGTATTTGGCGGGCGCATGAAAGAAAACGTAGAGCGTTGTGGTGCTACAGCCGTTATGGTGCAGGATGATTGGGGTTCTCCTGTAGACCCTCAAAAACTTGAGGATGCACTTAAAGCAAATCCAGACGCATCGACCGTTGCATTTGTTCATGCAGAAACATCAACGGGCGCAATCTCTGATGCTGAAACCTTAGTTAAACTTATTCACGATCACGACTGTTTAGCAATTGTTGATGCGGTTACCTCACTTGCTGGGTCACCTTTAAAAGTAGATGAGTGGAATATCGACGCGATTTATTCTGGCACACAAAAATGTCTTTCGTGTACGCCAGGTATTTCACCAGTAAGTTTCAGCCAAGCAGCGATTGATCGTATTCAAAACCGTAAAACACCCGTACAAAGCTGGTTTATGGATTTAAACCTAGTAATGGCATATTGGGGTGCAGGCACACAACGCGCGTATCACCATACTGCTCCAATCAACTCTTTATATGCATTCCACGAATCATTAGTGGTTTTACATGAAGAAGGTTTAGAAAATTCATGGAAACGCCATGATAAAAATCATCAAGCATTCAAAGCAGGTATCGAGGCAATGGGCTTAGGTTTCTTCGTCGATGAAAAATACCGTCTTCCACAACTTAATGCCGTAACACTTCCAGAAGGTATTGACGAAGCGGCTGTTCGTAGCACCTTATTAAACAAATACAACCTAGAAATCGGCGGTGGTCTTGGACCAATGGCAGGTAAAATCTGGCGTATCGGCTTAATGGGACACGCAAGTAACGAAACCAATGTATTGTTATGTTTAGGCGCGTTAGATGCTGTAATGACGGATATGGGCGCGAAGATTGATTCGGGCAAAGCGGTAAATGCGGCGATGAAAGTGTTTGGCTAGTATTGATTTATAATCTCTAAAAAACCACGGTCAAAATTGACCGTGGTTTTTTTTGATTTATTTTAAGCAGTATCGTCTAAACAAATCCAATAAAGACAAAAGACCCAATATCCGTATTGCTCGATTACAACCCTAGCTATAATTAAGAATCGTGAGCGATAAGATGAACCTGTTAATTAGACAATCTAATTAACAGGTTCAATGGGTAATTACACAGAATTATTTACAGGCTCTTCCATAATTCTATAAAGGCTGGATAAAAATAACTTTGATACTTAATTTGAATTGTAACTATTTATAATTATCAACTTTATCAATTAAATTTTGTGCATCCGTATCCAAAAACCAATTATTTCCACTACCTTTACTTGCATTTTTTCTAAAGTTTGGCTTACTAAATACCCTAATCAATAGCTATGAAATTTGTACAAAATAACCAACTGTGAACTAAAACTAATCGGATTGCACGGCTTCCGAGGTGGTGCTAGTCCAATATATTCTAACCGCCTTTGATA
>DQUJ01000249.1 GCA_015662325.1 Leucothrix mucor
CCCGCCCCTATTTTTGATTCGCAAATAGCCGCTGCTGTTTTGGGCTTAGGTGATCAAATGGGTTACGCACGCTTAATCGAACAGATGCTTAATATAACATTGCCTAAAACACAAACGCGCACTGATTGGTCACGTCGTCCGCTTAAATCAGAACAGTTAGAGTATGCGATAGATGATGTCCGTTACTTGGCGCAAATTTACCCAATGATGCGCGAACAGTTAGAGAGCAAAGAGCGTTTACAATGGCTGGATAAAGATTTTGAACGCCTCGAAAATGCAGAAACGTATGCGATCAATGCCAGAGAACGCTGGAAAAAAATCAGAGGCAATCAAGTCCTGAAACGACCACAATTAGCAGTGTTACGAGAGCTTGCCGAATGGCGTGAAAACTTAGCAGAAAAAACCAATCGCCCGCGTAAGTGGATTTTAAGCGATGATATTTTGCTGGATTTATCACGTCAGCAACCGAGTAATAAAAAAGAGTTTTTTGAAATTCGTGGTTTAAGCCCAGAGAGAGTTGAAAAAAATCATTCACTTTGGCTAGAACTAATCCAAGCAGGAAAAGACTGTAATGAATCAGATATGCCAGAGATGCCGCGCAGTAAAAAGCCCACGCCGACTCAAAATACCTTGATAGATATGTTGATGCTGGTGTTGCAAATTCAAGCGAAAAAACACGGTATCACGCCCGCTGTTATCGCCAGTAGAAAACAAGTGGCGAATATGATTCAGTCGGGAGATTCAACTTTATCGGATGATTGGCGTGGTGCAATGGTGAATGAGCCGTTTGCCGATGTTATTGCAGGCAAAAAAATACTTCGTGTTAATGATAGAAAAGTTGAGTTAGGCACCCCATTATAAACACATCCCTTTATTTAATTTAATTTAAGAAAACAAAGAAATGAGCAATCCATTATTAAACATTCAAGACCTCCCTAATTATTCAGACATTAAGGCAGAACATATTGAACCTGCGCTGGATGAAATGCTAAAAGAGGGTCGTGCTTTAACAAAGTCATTGCTAGAAGAAAATGACAGTTACACATGGGATAACTTGATAGAACCACTTGAGATTGCCGACAATGAAATGTCGCGTATGTGGTCGCCCATTAGCCACATGAACGGCGTTGTAAACACGCCAGAACTGCGCGATGCATACAATGCGTGTTTACCAAAGTTGAGTGAATACAGCACCGAAATGGGTCAAAACAAAGCGTTGTTCGAGGCGATTCAGCAAATACAAGATAAGCAAGATGAATTGGGGCTGGATTCTGCCCAGCAAAAATCATTGGACGATTCGCTCAAAGGTTTTCGTTTATCAGGTGTGGATTTGCCCGAAGATAAAAAGAAACAATATGGCGAAATAAGCAAAAAGTTATCAACACTAACCTCTCAATATTCTGACAATGTGCTGGATGCAACCAACGCATGGACCAAGCAAATAGATGATAAATCAGCGTTAGCAGGTTTGCCTGAAACAGCGATTGAGCAAGCGGCAGAATCAGCCAAACAACGCGAACAAGAAAACTGGTTACTCACCCTAGAGTTTCCTTCTTACTACGCAGTAATGACCTATGCGGATGATCGTAACTTACGCGAACAAATGTACCGCGCTTATAGTACGCGCGCATCAGATCAAGGCGATAGAAGTTTAGACAATAGCGAAAATATGGGCAATATTTTACAGTTGCGCCAAGACAAAGCCCGCTTGCTCGGCTTTGAAAGTTTTGCCAATTTATCGCTGGACACTAAAATGGCAGAATCGCCTAATCAAGTGCTAGATTTTTTAGCAGAGCTAGCAGAAAAATCACTGCCTTTTGCTAAAAAAGAAATGCAAGAATTAAAAGACTTTGCCAAACAAACGCTGGACTTAGATGATCTTCAAGCGTGGGATTTAGGCTACGTTAGCGAGAAACTAAAACAGCAACGCTACAGCATTAGCGATGAAGATTTAAAACCGTATTTTCCCGTTGATAACGTATTGGCTGGCTTATTTCAGCTAGTTGAAAAACTCTACAACGTATCCATTAAGCAAAATAAAAATCAAGCAAGCTGGCACGATGATGTACGTTTTTACGAAATATTCGACTCATCGGGTGATTTAAAAGCACGTTTCTATCTTGATCTTTACGCTCGCCAACATAAGCGCGGAGGTGCATGGATGGCAGATTTTTGTAGCCGTTTCAAAATGGGCAGTACGCTACAAACGCCAGTCGCTTTTATGACCTGTAACTCAGCCGCTCCCGCAGGTGGCAAGCCCGCCTTGTTTACACATGATGAAGTGATTACGCTGTTCCATGAATTTGGTCACGGCTTACACCACATGATGACGCAGGTAGACTACTTAGATATATCGGGTATTTCAGGTGTTGAATGGGATGCAGTCGAGCTACCTAGCCAGTTTATGGAAAACTGGTGTTGGCAACGCGAAGCCTTAGATATGTTTGCGGCGCATTACGAAACAGGTGAAAAAATACCCAATGCGCTATTCGATAAAATGCAAGCGGCACGTCACTTTCAAAGCGCGATGGGCATGGTGCGCCAGCTAGAATTTTCTATTTTTGATATGCGTATGCACATGGATACAAGTATAAATAACGCCGAACAAATTCAGGTAATATTGGATAAAACACGTAGCGAAGTGGCTGTTTCTATTCCGCCTTCGTTCAATCGTTTTCAGCATGGCTTCTCACATATTTTCGCGGGCGGTTATGCGGCGGGTTATTACAGTTACAAATGGGCAGAGGTTTTATCTGCCGATGCCTTTGCGCGCTTTGAGGAAGAAGGCTTGTTTAATCAAACTGTCGGCGAATCATTCCTCAAAGAAGTGTTGGAAGTGGGTGGTTCGCGTACGGCTATGGAATCATTTAAAGCCTTTAGAGGTAGAGAACCGAGTGTGGATGCTTTGTTGAAGCATTCTGGTTTAGCGGCTTAAATCTAACGAGTTACCATGAGCTTTCTACCCCCTCACTAAAGCCCCCCTGCTAG
>DQUJ01000122.1 GCA_015662325.1 Leucothrix mucor
CCGTTGAAAATAATGCTACTTTTTAAATGGAACAAATACGATAGCGAACGTTAGCGTTTCACATGCTAAACTATTAAAAAATAGAATGATAACAACGATAAGAACCAACAAAGATTTAAGGATATTGCATGAAAAACCTCTTAAAAGTAACAGGACTATTTACCTTTTTAGCCGTTGCCTTTTTAAACACCTTTGTAGATCTTGGCCACAAGATCATTATTCAAAATACCATCTTTAAAAATTACGACGGCCCCGAATTAATCGTTTTAAGTTCTATTGTTAATGCTCTGATTTTACTGCCCTTTATATTGCTGTTCACCCCCTCTGGTTACGTCTCCGACAAATACGCAAAAAACAAAGTGATGCGGATTAGCGCATGGATTGCACTGGGTATCACACTGCTTATTACCTTTGGTTATTATCAAGGCTGGTTCTGGTTCTCCTTTGGGATGACGTTTTTACTGGCGATGCAAAGTGCATTCTATTCGCCATCAAAGTATGGTTTTGTAAAAGAATTAGTCGGCGAGCGACGCTTGGCACAGGCGAACGGTTTGGTTCAGGCGGTTACTACCACAGGCATTTTATTAGGGACTTTTGTATTTTCACTGTTGTTTGAAAAAATCATCAAACATAATGCTGATATTGATCTCGCATTTACTGATAAAAACTCACTCATAGACATGATGGCCCCCTTGGGTTGGATACTGGTTGTCCTCACAGTTTTCGAACTGATCTTGGCGTATCGCTTACCGGAAACAAAACCAACCGATACAAAAATGCGTTTCCAATGGAATGACTATGTTCGTGGAAAAACGCAAATCAGTAATATTAGACTGGTTAAACGCCACTCTTACATCTGGCTTTCTATTCTCGGTTTAGCCGTATTCTGGGGTATTTCTCAAGTCGTGCTAGCCACTTACCCTGCCTACGCAAAAGAATTTTTAAACATCACTAACACCGCTAAAGTACAAGGGATAATGGCATTTGCGGGGCTTGGCGTAATGATAGGCTCTCTCATTGCAGGTCGAGTCTCGCGCAACCATATCGAAACGGGGCTAGTGCCTATTGGCGCAATTGGCGTGACTATTGCTCTGGTGTTGATTCGCGCATTTGATTCACCATTAATGCAAGCGCTCAACTTTTTATTCCTTGGCATTATGGGTGGATTCTTTGTCGTGCCACTCAACTCCATGATGCAATATCACGCTAAAAACAGTCAGTTAGGACGCGTACTTGCGACTAACAATCTGATTCAATTTAGCGTCATGCTGTTATTTTTGATTGTGACCAGTACCTTTAGTTATTATAAACTTGGGAGTACCGGAATCCTTTGGGGACTCGCCATTGTTGCTTTTTTCGGCACCATTTATACCATTTTAAAAATCCCCGAATCATTATTACGCTTCGTTATTTCGCGTATTTTCCATGCGCGTTATCGCATGCGCATTTTAGGTTTTGAAGATTTACCCACTTCTGGTGGCGTTTTATTACTCGGTAATCACATTAGTTTTGTCGATTGGGCACTGGTGCAAATCGCCTCACCTCGCCCGCTTCATTTTGTCATTGAACGGGGTTATTACGAGCGTTGGTATCTAAAAGGCTTCTTGAAAATGTTTGGTGCGATTCCTATCAATAGCGCCAGAAGCACAGAATCTTTAAATAAGATCAATAGTTTACTAAAAGAAGGTAAAGCCGTTTGTTTATTCCCAGAAGGCACGATTAGCCGCACCGGACAGCTTTCTACCTTTAAACGTGGCTATGAAAAAGCCATTGAAGGCACAAGTGCTAAAATTGTACCGTTTTATCTTCACGGGCTTTGGGGCAGTCGCTTTTCTCGTTCTAGTGGTTTTTTAAAAGAGGCGCGTCAATCGGGTTTTAAACGCGACATTATCGTTGCCTTTGGCAAACCGATGCCAACCAACACCGATGTTGATCAGCTTAAACGTCGTATTTTTGATCTGTCTTTCACCTCATGGCAAGACTATGTAAAAACACTGGATACCGTGCCAATCGCTTGGCTAAAAACCGCTAAACGTATGAGCTTTCAAATGGCAGCGACCGATATTATCGGTGAGCCTTTAAGCCATCATAAATTTATAACAGCGGTAATTCGTTTTTCTAAACTCATCGCTAAAAAAAGTCCCGAGAAAAATATCGGCATTCTGGTTCCCAGCAGTGTCGGTGGCGCAATTACCAATATGGCGGTTTTATCATTGGGGAAAACCGTGGTGAATTTAAACTTTACGGCGAGTAGCGAAGCTCTGCAAGGCTCAGTTAAAAAAGCAGAGATAAAAACAATCTACACCTCCAAAAAGTTTTTAAAGAAACTAGAAGGAAAAAGCATAAAAATCAAAGAGATACTACCAGAAACCAAATTAATTTATCTGGAGGATTTCAAACAAGAAATACCCAAAGTAAAAATGCTGATGACATTAATCAGCGTGATGTTATTGCCCACCAAGCTATTGCAATGGACATTTATTAAGAAAACAAATCTAGAAGACACCGCCGCTATTTTATTTTCTAGCGGTAGCGAAGGAACACCCAAAGGCGTAGAACTTAGCCATCAGAATTTAGTCTCCAATGCCCGCCAAGTCGCCGATATGATCAACACTCGCGAGAATGATGTGATCATGTCTACCCTACCTACATTTCACGCATTTGGTCTACTCGCCACGACGATAATGCCGTTAACTGAAGGTATTCCGATTGTGTGTCACCCAGACCCAACGGATGTTTTAACCGTCGCAAAAGGTGTCGCTAGAAATAATGCCACTTTCTTATTCGGCACATCGACTTTCTTGCGCTTGTATACCGTCAATAGAAAAGTACATCCTTTGATGTTGAAGTCTTTGAGATTAGTGATAGCAGGTGCAGAACGACTCAACCCTGAGACTCGTGAAGCCTTCGCGCTTAAATTTAATAAACTCATCATGGAAGGCTACGGCGCGACGGAAACCTCCCCTGTTGCCAGTGTAAACGTGCCTGATGAGCTAGATACCAACTATTGGAAGACTCAAATTGGCAATAAACAAGGAACAGTTGGCATGCCTTTACCTGGCACCAGCTTTAAAATTGTCGACCCAAATACATTGGAAGAGTTAACCACCGAAGAAGATGGCTTAATCTTAATCGGTGGACCACAGGTTATGAAAGGTTACTTACATGATGAAGCTAAAACAGCAGAAGTGATTGAAATCATCAACGGCAAACGCTGGTATCGAAGTGGCGATAAAGGCCATTTAGATGTAGATGGCTTTCTTACCATTGTTGATCGTTACTCGCGCTTTGCAAAACTTGGCGGAGAAATGGTCAGCCTAACCGCAGTCGAAGAACAAATCCGTAATGCATTGGGTGATTCTGAATTAGAATTGGTTGCAGTTAACCTGCCTGATGATAAAAAAGGGGAAAAAATAACCCTGCTTATCGCCAATGAAATGACAGCGAAAGAAATTAAGAAAACGCTGTTAGATACAGAAATGAATCCTTTGATGATTCCTGCTATTTTTAAGAATGTGAATGCAATTCCTAAATTAGGCAGTGGTAAAACAGATTTTGCGGCATCTAAGAAAGTGGCGCTGGGAGAGTTGTAGTTACCATTGTGACTGCTAAAATGCCAATCTGAACAGTTTAGTGAGCTTACCATTTTTGTTTTTTAAAATGGATAACTCAATTATGCAAAGCATAGGGCTAGCTCGCCTAGAAGGCGATACTAGACCTTAGCGTGTAACGATAACTGCTTATTAAATAAGCAGAAACTGATTCTTCAACCCATTAAAAAGCCCAACACAAAGGTTGGGCTTTTTAATATAGTCTTCTTTTCGCTACTTAGATTGCTTCTAGCTTCCGTAAGATCAAGGCGGGAAAAGTAAGCTTACAAATGTAAGTGCTTTTCCCCAACGCAAAGCTTGCGGAAGATAGGGGTGATATAAGTAGCTAAAAGTTAGTTTTTGTCTTGATCTACGATCTGATTCGCTTGAATCCAAGGCATCATCTCACGCAGCTTCGCACCGACCACTTCAATGCCATGCTCTGCATTGTTACGACGGTAACCTGTCATAGATGCATAGTTTGACTGACCTTCTAGAATAAACTGCTTTGCGTATTCGCCTGACCGGATATTATCCAGTGCTTCTTTCATGGCTCTACGTGATTCAGCATTGATCACTTTCGGACCTGTTACGTACTCGCCGTATTCTGCATTATTTGAGATTGAGTAGTTCATGTTTGCGATTCCACCTTCAAACATAAGGTCTACAATCAACTTTAGTTCGTGCAAACATTCGAAGTACGCCATTTCTGGTGCGTAGCCTGCATCTACTAATGTTTCGAAGCCTGCTTTTACTAGCTCTACTGCGCCACCACAAAGTACCGCTTGCTCGCCAAATAGATCGGTTTCACACTCATCACGGAAAGTCGTTTCGATAATTGCTGTACGACCACCACCCACGCCCGATGCGTAAGAAAGTGCAATCGCTTTTGCATTACCCGATGCATCTTGATCAACCGCGATTAAATCTGGAACACCGCCACCACGAACAAATTCAGAACGTACCGTATGACCCGGTGCTTTTGGAGCAATCATGATTACGTCTAAATCTTTACGCGGCATCACTTGGTTGTAGATAATTGCAAAACCGTGCGCAAAAGCCAGAACCGCGCCCTTTTTAATGTTTGGCTCAATTTCATCTCTATACAATACAGATTGAAATTCGTCTGGTGTTAAAATCATAACTACATCTGCACCCGCTACTGCTGTTGGTACGTCTGCCGTTTTAAGACCGTAACCTTCTGCTTTTGCAATAGATGGTGATCCTGCGCGTAAACCAACAACTACATCAACACCTGAATCTTTTAGGTTTGCCGCATGTGCATGACCTTGCGAGCCAAAACCAATAATAGCTACCTTCATCCCTTTGATGATAGATAGGTCACAATCTTTATCGTAATAAATATTCATTTTCATTTTTCCTTAAATTCTTCTAATTTCAAATTTGTTAATTATGGCTCAGATTACTTCTGAAGGCGTCAGTTCTAGGCGAGGAATGTGAGCTTACCTTTTAATAAACTAAAGGATAAATAACATTTTCCCAACAACGAAATGGCAGCATTCAGAAGTAAGCTGTGCCATAATTTAATGCTTTAAGGCATTACTACCTCGCGTAATTCCCATTGCACCCGAACGTACCACTTCAACCACTTGATGATCAACCATGGTCTCTAAAAAACCATCCAATTTTTCGGGGCTTCCAGTGACTTCAATGGTGTACATTTTGTTTTTAACATCAATCACGCGAGCTCGAAAAATATCGGCCATGCGTTTAATTGATGCACAGGATTCCATATTCACAGCGGCTACTTTTACGAACATGATTTCACGTTCAACATGCTCATAATCGGATAATTCCATTACTTTGATGACATCAATGAGCTTATTCAACTGTTTTACAATCTGCTCGATGGATGCATCGTTACCTTTAGTCACCAAAGTCATACGCGACATGGTAGCGTCATCCGTCGGTGCAACAGTGAGTGATTCAATATTATAACCACGTTGTGAAAACAAACCCGAAACACGTGATAATGCGCCTGTTTCATTTTCCATTAAAATAGCAATGATGTGTCTGGTACGCGCTTTTTTATCATTTTTCTTAATCATGATTATTTCTTCCCCTTCATGTCATCAAGCGCATCTTGTTTATTTAGATACATTTCATTATGACCGTATCCCGCAGGGATCATGGGGTAAACATTGCCTTGAGGCTCGGTAACAAAATCAAGAAAGTGTAGATTTTTGGTATCTTTAATCGCTTCTTTTAAAGCGCCTTCCACATCTTCTGGCTTATCAATGCGCAAACCGACATGCCCATAGGCTTCTGCTAATTTTACAAAATCAGGAAGGGATTTGTTATAGGTCATCGCGTAGCGTTCTTCATAGAAGAACTCTTGCCATTGACGCACCATGCCCAAATAACCATTATTTAAGTTAATAATATTAAGCGGTAAGTTATATTGCGAACAAGTAGCCAGTTCTTGAATACACATTTGAATACTACCATCACCTGTAATACAGGCAACCGTCTCATCAGGATGTGCCAGTTGAATACCCATTGCCGCAGGTAAACCAAAGCCCATTGTGCCAAGCCCGCCAGAATTGATCCAACGGTTGGGTTTATCGAACTTATAATACTGCGCTGCCCACATTTGGTGTTGACCAACATCCGAGGCAACATAGGCTTCACCATTAGTGACTTCCCATAATTTCTCGACAACATACTGTGCTTTTATATGATCATCACCTTGATCATAAGCAAGGCAATTAACCGCTTGCCATTCTTTTATTTCTTTCCACCAAGCATCAAACGCTGATTTATCAGGATTAATTTTATGCTCTTTCATCATGCCGAACATTTCTTGTAACACTTGTTTCACATCCCCCACGATAGGGTTGTGCGCTTTTATGTTCTTTGAAATAGTCGCAGGATCAATATCAATATGAATGACTTTTGCATGAGGCGAAAACTTGTTTAAATCGCCCGTTACACGATCATCAAATCGCGCACCCACAGCAATGATCAAATCCGCATAATGCATCGTGCGGTTTGCTTCAAACGTACCGTGCATACCCAACATGCCGATGTGTTGCTTATCGGTTGATGGGTATGTTCCTAATCCCATCAAGGTAGTAGTCACAGGAAAATTAAAGGCGCGTCCAAACTCTGTCAGTTCTTTCTCTGCTTTAGATGAAACCACGCCACCGCCTGCATATAAAATCGGCTTCTTAGCCTGCTCGATCATTTCCAATGCTTTTTTGATCTGTTTCTTATTGCCTTTAACAGTAGGCTGATAAGAACGCATTTTAAATTCATTAGGGTAATCAAATTCGATTTTTTGAATAGCACCGTTGGTTAAATCCTTAGGAATATCCACTACTACAGGGCCAGGTCGACCCGTGGTCGCAATATGAAAGGCTTTGCGCATGGTTGGCGCAATATCTTCAATTTTGGTAACAAGAAAATTATGTTTCACACAGGGACGCGTGATACCGATAATATCAATTTCTTGGAATGAATCATTACCAATTAGTGCGCGTGGCACTTGACCAGAAATGACCACCAACGGCACTGAATCCATATACGCATCCGCAATACCCGTAACCGCATTAGTTGCACCCGGGCCCGAGGTTACAATACACACACCGGGCTTATCGGTTGATTTTGCATAACCTTCCGCACCGTGCACTGCGCCTTGTTCGTGACGCGCTAAAATATGTCGGATGTCGCCGCGCTCTTCTGCCTTATACAATTCGTCATAAAGGAATAAAACAGCACCACCGGGATAACCAAAAATAGTATCTACTTTTTCTGCTTTAAGACATTCGATGAATATCTCAGCACCTGATAATTTCACAATAAATTTTCCCAATCTAAAAGACTAACGACTGACTCAGTAAGTCAAACCATAAAGGAACAACATAATAATACGATTTAACGAGAAATACACCCCTGAAGTAGTGTGTTTTTAAGGGTTTTTTAAGGGACCTCTTGGAAAAGCCAATATGAAAACAAAAGCATAAAAAAAGGGCTACATTTTCATGCAACCCTTTCTTAAATTATGGTGGCTATACCGAGATTCGAACTTGGGACCCCATCATTATGAGTGATGTGCTCTAACCAGCTGAGCTATATAGCCAAATCAGATTTCCAACAATATACAGTGAAGATTCTGAGGTGCGCTAATATAGTGATTGTAGTGGTTGCTGTCAACCCAAATCCCCAGATAGAAAAGCGAAATAGAGTGCAAGCATCACAATGTTTAGATAATTGAATATAATATAAAGACCTTGTGCAGGATACCCTGCTAATGTCAGTGCAAATATAGTGCGAAAAGGGGTTTCGTTTGTGCCTACATTGGAATCATTACCATCTTTGGTACGGTATATTCAGTGGCGTTAGTAAGATTTGATACCCCAACTACAGGCATCAACCCAGTCAAGATTTTTTGATTTTCATAAGAATATTGCCTCTTCAAAATTAATCCTTTAATTATTACGTCAGTAACTTGTATCTAAATAATCTAATAAAACCAAACAAAACAAGCCACTTCAAAGCTATTAAACCGCCGCCACTACTTGAATTTATTTCTGTGTCTCCATCACTCGAATTATCATTATCACCACCGTTAGGCGTTCCGGGCAACACAATCGTAAATGCACCCGAATCACTCAAGGTACTCGCCTCACCTTTGAATGCAGTCACCCACCATTCACCAGCGGCTATTTTAAAAGATATATTGGGGCTGACTTCACACACGGGGTTAGTTGTACAGCCCGCCTCTGCTGCAGTGAATACTTGATCAATTTTCCCTACTACATTTGGATCTGCGTATTCATTTACAAAAAGCTTATAACGGGTCGCTCCCGCTACTTTATTCCATTTAAAAACAGGTGGATTGGTCGTTGTACCTAAAGGAGAAAGCAATCCAGATGAACCATTCTCATCTAAACAACTGAATCGAAATTCATCATCAAGTAACAGAGGCATTACTAAGGTGCTTAGTTTTAAGCTTTGTGCATCACCACATAGTTTATTTCTAGTGGCTTCTGCATTAGCGCCTGTCGTATATTTCTGCGCATATTCAATTTGAAAAACCGCTTTTCCTTGATTAATAAAAGGCGTTAACAAATCACATTCATTAAATTGAAAACATTGTTCATTCACCGCAAAATCAAAGTGATCAACCAAGTCTTCTATCTGATCAAGGTCATTCTTTAAACCAACCGATAAGCCTCTGTCATGCGCTTCTTTAGCAATAAAACGATTAAAGCTAAGCTGATCTTGTGCGTTTATGGGCAAGCCCGATTCATTTAAATAGCCGTCCATATTGTCGGGATCAACGCCACCACAGCCTTTTTGTTCGGCAAGGTCTAAACGACGTTTCATGATTTCACGCACATTGTTTGAACGAATATCCAACCAGCGTTCACCCGGCCAGCCATCTAACGCACGACCTAAATCAGACGCATTGAACTGATCAGCATCGGGTCGCCAATTTTCATAAGAACCCGCAGAAAAATAGCAGATCACGTTCTTACCACGTGCTTGTAGTTGTTGAATCAAAGCTTCGGATGAATCATACAAATCAATATCATACATTTCTGCATCGCCATAATTGGTATTCACATCACCTTGTAATTGAATTTGCCACGTGGTCGATGGCTTGGGCATAAACCATTCATCTTCAACGTTTGCTGGATTACTAACAGATTGCGCTTTAGTATGTAATACCACGCGCCAATTTGAGAACCCATAATCTGTGCCTTTCTCCCAGCCGTCGGCGGAATAAACCGTAGGGCTCAAACCTATAAGTAAAACAAAAAGCAATAAAG
>DQUJ01000116.1 GCA_015662325.1 Leucothrix mucor
CCCATTCGTCTCGTGACATTTCTTTTAATGTTTTTTCTTCCCAGAATGGCATATAAATAATTATTAAATCTACTGAATCCGCATCACAGTTTCTTTTGGCAAACCCGCTTTTAAGCGTGCAAAATCTTTTTTAGCGACATAATAAAATATTTCTTTTCCTGCTGTGTCGTAAAGTAGCACCATGCCTTTTTCGGGATATAACCAATATTCTGCTGTTTTATTGATTGTGATTTTTTCTGCAGGCTCACCAAAGAAATTCATTTGTTTTGGCTGATAATCAGTTATCGGAAGATAGATTAATTTCCACACACGCAAATCATTGGCAAGCTTGGTGTTTTTTACATTAAGACCATATTTCCAGTGGTTACTGGGAGTTGAATCTTTATCGGTCTGTTCTTTTTTCATGGTTTGTAACAAGACTTCATCTGCATCCATTTCGGCAATTAAACGGGCTTCTAAAATCCCGAATTTCTTTTTACCAAAGTACGCTTCTAAGGTTAGCGTACCATCAGATGCTTCAAATACTGCGGGCTCTGCTAGTAGTTTTAGCTTAAACATCAGGTCTTTAAAAGTCGCATTACCAATATCGACACCGATAATACCCGTCGTACCATCAGCATTCACACTGATATTCCACGGGACTATTTCTGCATAACGCTTTTGGGTTTCTTCATCTTGAACACCACAACCGATTAAGATGAAAAATAAGCCAGTAATCATTAAACGTTTCATAATTAGGATAAACCCTTAAGAAAAAAATCCAAGTCCGTTATACTAACGTATTAAATACCGAATCCCCCCGATAATTCTCAATATGAGCAAAAAAGACACTGTTACACTAATAGACAACTCAACTGGAAAAGAGATTGAGCTACCGATATTGCGCCCTACCAATGGAACGCCCACTATTGATGTGCGCGGGCTTTATCGTGAACTCGGTTATTTTACCTACGACCCCGGCTTTCTTTCAACCGCGAGTTGCCAAAGTTCGATTACCTATCTGGATGGAACTAACGGTATTTTACAATACGCAGGCTACCCCATAGAACAATTGGCAGAGCACAGTTCTTTTTTAGAAGTATGTTACTTATTACTTGATGGTGAACTGCCGAATAAACAAGAATTAGAACAGTTTACAACCATTATCACCTGCCACACCATGTTGCACGAAGCACTCAAACGTTTTTACAGTGGTTTCCGTCGTGATGCCCACCCAATGGCGATTATGGTCGGTGTAGTGGGCGCACTTTCTTCGTTTTATCATGATGATATTGATATTCACAACGCCGAAGATCGCATGATTGCCGCGCATCAGCTTATTGCAAAAATGCCAACGATTGCCGCTTGGAGTTATCGTTATGCAAATGGTATACCGTTTACTTATCCAAAAAACAGCCTAGGTTACGCAGAAAACTTCTTACAAATGATGTTTAGTATGCCAACAGAAGAATACGTGCCAGATCCCTTCTTCGTAAAAGCACTTGATCTGATTATGATTTTACATGCCGATCACGAACAAAACGCATCAACATCGACCGTGCGTTTAACAGGGAGTTCAGAGGCAAACCCGTTTGCCGCAGTTTCTGCAGGTATCGCCTCGCTTTGGGGGCCTGCTCATGGTGGTGCGAATGAATCTGTGATTAGAATGCTGGTGGATATTGTCGAATCCGATAATGATGTGCAATATTACATCGACCGTGCAAAGGATAAATCCAATAACTTCCGACTAATGGGTTTTGGTCACCGTATTTATAAAAACCACGACCCACGCGCTGTTATTATTCGCCAAACCTGTCACGATTTATTGCAACATTTAGGCAAAAGCAATGAGTATCAAGAGTTATTCGATACAGCAATGGAGCTTGAGCGCATTGCACTAGAAGATGAATATTTCGTTTCGCGTAATCTTTACCCCAACGTCGACTTTTATTCGGGTATTATATTACTCGCAATGGGTATTCCACTGAATATGTTCACGGTGATTTTTGCCATGTCGAGAACCGTCGGCTGGATTAGCCACTGGAATGAAATGATACAAGACCCAGAGTCTCGCATTGGTCGCCCGCGTCAGCTTTATAATGGATCGCTTCCGCGCGATTATGTAACGCCTGATAAACGCTGAAAGTTTAGACATCACACTCAACCTCCCCTACTTTAGGAGAGGGCATTTGAAATTTAGGAGAAAGAAATGACACTTAATAATGCAATAACCGCCTTTGCTGGGGTAATGATTTTCGTTAGCCTATTACTAACACACTACGTAAGCCCAAATTTTGTTTGGTTTACCGCTTTTATCGGCTTTAACCTTTTGCAATCATCATTCACGGGCTTTTGTCCTGCGGCGATGATCTTTAAAAAGCTGGGTTTGAAATAATTATTCATATCTAATGAAAATGCTATAACGTCATTCCCGCGCAGGCGGGAATCCATCTGAATCAAAGCATTGTGGCAGTATTTGGGTTCCCGCCTACGCGGGAATGACTGTTAACTGATCGCACTCTGATTGCAACAAACAATAAGAAACCATAATGACCGAAGACCTTCGCTTAAAACAACTCACCGATTGGATTCAACAAGACTGGCAAAATGCCACTATTGAAGTTGCATCTGCCGATGCCAGTTTCCGTCGTTATTTTCGTGTCACACACAATAATCAAACCTACATTGCGATGGATGCACCGCCCGAACAGGAAGATTCTACCCCGTTCATTGATGTCACTACACGTTTACGCAACGCTAATGTACATGCACCAAAAATATTCAAACAAGATTTAGAGCAAGGCTTTTTATTATTAGAAGATTTTGGTAGTACGCCCTATTTAGATAAGCTTAATACAGACACGGCAGACACATTATACGGTGATGCTTTACACAGCCTGATTGATATTCAAAAAGCAAACACCGATGGCTTGCCCGAATACGATGAAGCATTATTGCAAACTGAAATGAAATTAATGCCCGAATGGTTTTTACAAAGGCACCTTGGCATTACCCCCAGCACAGAACAACAAAAAATCATCGACCGAATATTTACGGTCATTTCAACCTTAGTGCTTCAACAACCACAGGTATTTGTACATCGTGACTTTCATTCAAGAAACTTAATGGTGACCGATGAGAACAATCCCGGAATCATTGATTATCAAGATGCCGTACTCGGCCCTATCACTTACGATCTTGTTTCCTTGCTACGTGATTGTTACATCCAATGGCCGAATAAAAAAATAGCTAGCTGGGTGTTTGATTATAAAAAACACGCTGAAGATGCAGGCTTAATGGACAAAGTCCCCGATGATACCTTCATCCAATGGTTTGATTTTATGGGCTTACAACGCCATATTAAAGTATTGGGGATTTTTGCACGACTCAATCATCGCGACGGTAAAACTAATTATTTAGATGATTTACCGCTAACGCTTCATTATGTGATGGAAGTGGCGAACAAATATCCGCTGACCCGCCCGTTGGTTGAGTTGTTTAATGAGTGGGATGTTCCTCAAAAAATTGGTTTGCCAAAATGATACTGAAATGTACATTGTGTAGGTTGGTGCCAAGGAACAAAGCCCAACATGGCTCTGTTCGTTGGGCTTCGCAAGCTCAGCACCAACCTACAATTGATTCTTTCACAGCACCCTTTCACGTAGAAAGAAAAAAATGAAAGCCATGATCCTCGCCGCAGGCCATGGCACTCGCATGCGCCCGCTGACCGACCACACTCCAAAACCGTTATTAAACGTCGGCGGAAAACCCTTAATTGTCTGGCATATAGAAAAACTCAAACAAGCAGGTTTTCAAGATATTGTGATTAACATCGCATGGCTGGGTGATCAAATCCCCAAAGCCTTAGGCGATGGTTCTCAGTTTGGTATAAACCTGCATTATTCTGATGAGCAACAAGATGGCGCATTAGAAACGGCAGGTGGAATAATAAAAGCTCTGCCCTTGTTAATAACACAAACAACAGATCAATCATTAAAGGATGACACCTTTTTAGTCGTGAATGGTGATGTTTGGTGTGACGTTAACTATTCCACAGAAAACCCATTAAAAGCTGATGATTTAGCGCACTTGGTTCTAGTCAATAATCCAGCACACAATCCTGAGGGTGATTTCTCATTAAAAGAAAAACACGTTTCAGAAAAGGGTAAAAACAAATTCACCTTCAGTGGCATCGGCTATTATCACCCTGCTCTTTTCAACAAGCTTCCTCAAGGTGTTCGACCACTTGCGCCTTTATTGCGTGAAGCGATGCAACAAAACAAAGTAACGGGCGAGTTATTTACAGGTGATTGGCGCGATATTGGTACGCCAGAGCGCTTGGAACAACTCGATACAGATTTATCTAGCTAAACTAGCTACTTTTCTTTTTTGCACGCAACAAACTAACCCCCAACAACACCAGCAATAAACCAATAATTTGTGGCAAGCCAAATGCCTCATCTAATAAATTAACCGCCAAAATAATCGTCACCACAGGGCCAATCGTTCCTACAATACTGGTACGTGTTGCGCCAATACGATGAATCGCCTCGCTGGTAAAAAAGCTCGGAATAAACGTACTAAAAACGGAGAGAAAACCCACTAACATCCATAATTTGGGGGATACGTTCAAATCACTTAATTCATGCGTTGCAAAAAAATGGATTAAAATAAACACTAGCGAAGACGACATCATAAGACTCGTAAAGATTAATGTGCCTAAGCGAGAAATAAACGCCTTACTAAAAATAACATACAAGGCAAAACTGAATGCGGCTAATGCAACTAACGCCGTACCCAAAGCCACTTTGCCGTCATTTACAACGCCTGCTGTGCTCGTATTTGGAGCCTCATTAAAAAATAAGAAACTCACGCCAATATAACTCACCACTAAGGAAGCCAAAATATTCAATGTGATTTTTTCTTTAAAAAATAACCAACTCAACAACGCAACCATAATGGGATAGGTAAATAAAGTAAGGCGTTCTAACTGCGCAGAAACATAAGACAAGCCTTCAAAATCTAAATAAGAGGCAAGGTAATAACCCAAAAAACCTAAAACCAAAATAGAGAAAGTATCTTTTTTAGTCATCAATGCCGCTTTTTCAGGGCGCGTTTTAATGGCGTAAACAAGCACAACCACATACAACGGGAAAGCAACCAACATGCGTAACGTTAATAACGTCGTAGCATCAATGCCTTCTAAAAACGCCAGTTTTATGAAAATAGATTTAAGCGAAAATAAGGCGGTGCCAGCAATAGCAAAGAAAATACCTAACCTGAAGTTTTTCTGTTCTGCTTGTGTTTTTATTGTTGTTTCTGTTGATGAAGTATTCATTTTGATTCCTAATGAAAGTAAATACGGGAATCAAAATGCTGTGGGAGATTCCCGCAGCTATGAAATATTTTAAGTGTAAAGAAACTCGTTAGCTGCGTATGAGTTAATCATCAGCCAGAGTTTGAGGAGAATTGAAGCGTTTATATTCATTGAATTGGAGTGTAACAGATTAAATATTATTTACGTTAGCAATTTCATTGCGTTTATCTATGCACTTACTATTGGCGTACTTTCCTAATTGTCATACAAAATAAAAAATAAACTGCCATAAAAAATAAGTTCTATTGAAGTCACCACGGGTTTAACTTAACCTTACGCAGTTAGAATTATTTATTCATTCATTTTATTGGAGTTACAAATGGCACACGCACTACCTGATCTACCTTACGCAAAAGACGCACTTGAGCCACACATTTCGGCTGAAACGTTAGACTTTCACCACGACAAGCATCATCAAGCGTATGTAACAAACCTAAATAACTTCATCGAAGGCACAGAATTTGCAGATAAGTCTTTAGAAGACATCATCACATCTGCTCCTGCTGGGCCAATCTACAACAATGCAGCACAGGTTTGGAATCACACATTCTACTTTAACTGTCTTGCAGGTAATGCGGGCGGCGAACCTACTGGCGCAGTTGCAGATGCTATCAATGCAGCGTTTGGTTCTTTTGCTGATTTTAAAGAGAAGTTTTCTACTACAGCAGTGGGTAACTTTGGTTCTGGTTGGACTTGGTTAATCAAGAACGCTGACGGTTCTGTTGAGATTGTTAATACATCGAATGCGGGTTGCCCTCTTTCTGATGGTCAGACTGCAGTTCTTACAATTGACGTTTGGGAACATGCTTACTATGTTGATAAACGTAATGCGCGTCCTGCTTATGTTGCTGATTTTTGGAATCTAGTAAATTGGGATTTTGTTAATAGCAATATGTAGTATTTCACTCTTAATCGTCGCCAGCTCTTTGTTGGAAAAGTTTTCATTTAACTACGTTTCTTTTAACTACAGTAAACTTCAAACTTTCCCACCTCAATCTGACGACGATTAAGAGCAAACTATAGATAGCCTTAATATAGGCAGAGATTGACAAAAACATAAAAAACGCGCAAAATCGCTCGTTTTTTCACAAAAGGGTAACGTTATCGTTACCCTTTTGTATTTTAGTTTGGAAGACCTACTCAATGGCTGATTCACTCATGTCTACTTACGCTCGTTTACCCGTTGCATTTAAAAGCGGCACAGGTGCCTATCTCACTGATAGTAACGGCAAAGAATATCTGGATGCTATTTCTGGTATCGCCGTGTGTGGCCTAGGTCATGCTCACCCGAAAGTGGCTGAAGCGATTGCAGATCAAGCCAAGACACTTCTGCATACATCCAACCTATACGAGATTACGCATCAATCCGAATTGGGTGACAAGCTTTGTGCTTTATCGGGAATGGAAAAAGTTTTCTTTAGTAATTCTGGTGCGGAAGCTAACGAGGCGGCCATTAAATTAGCGCGCCTTTATGGTAAAAAACAAAATATAGAAGTTCCCAATATTATTGTTATGGAAGGTAGTTTTCACGGGCGTACCTTAGCGACTTTATCTGCAACAGGAAATAGCAAAGTACAGGCGGGGTTCTCTCCACTTGTCGAAGGTTTTGTTCGTGTGCCTTATAACGACATTGAAGCGATTCAAAAAGTTGCTAAAAGTAATCCAAATGTTGTTGCGATTTTAGTTGAGCCTGTACAGGGCGAAGGTGGGGTAATCATTCCGGATAGTGATTATTTAAGCAATATTCGCAAAATATGTAATGATAATAACTGGCTAATGATGCTAGATGAAATTCAAACTGGTATAGGTAGAACGGGTGAATGGTTTGCATTTCAACACTCACACAGCGCAGAAAGCCTAACACCGAATGACAAACCCGATGTGATGACCTTGGCAAAAGCATTAGGTAACGGTGTACCGATTGGTGCCTGCCTTGCAGCTGGCAAAGCAGTCGATGTGTTAACAGCGGGTACGCATGGTTCTACCTTTGGTGGTAATCCATTATCGACAAGAGCAGGCTTAGCCGTGCTTGAAACGATTGAATACGGCAATCTTGTTGCGAATGCCAAACACATTGGATATTACATGCTCGAACAGTTCAAAGCAGAACTTGCCGATGTTGAGTTTGTAAAAAACATTCGTGGCTTAGGCTTAATGATTGGTATCGAGTTAAGCAAAGACTGTACTAAATTAGTGGGTCAAGCACTTGATGAGAATTTACTGATCAATGTAACTGCCGGCAATACCGTGCGTTTGTTGCCTCCGTTAATAACTACTAAAGCCCAAGCAGATACCATCATCAGCACAGTATCTATCTTGATTAAAACATTTTAGTAACAGCTTATATCACTCCTAATGCTTGCTATTTCTGCGTTGATAAATGATCATTTACACTTGTAAACTCACAATTCCCGCCTTGAACTAACAAGTATTAGAAGCAATCTAAACTATTACAATGAGACCTTTGTACGAAAAATAGGACGAGATGAAAAATAGCGTAATTTCACCTGTTTTTTTTAAAGATTAGGTTAATAGCAGGACTACTGAGCTAATTTTTAGGGAACACAGAAGGAACTCAAGCATTTTTAATCAGTCATATTTCTCGTGTAAAGATCTCACAACATTAAACAAATACAGGATTTTACGATCATGTCAAAACCAAGACATTTTCTTACATTAATGGATTTTAGCCGTGATGAATTACAGCTAATGATTCAACGCGCCATCGAATTAAAAAAGATGCGCAAAAATGGCGAAGTGTACGAACCCCTTAAAAACTTAACCTTGGCGATGATTTTTGATAAATCATCTACCCGCACCCGTGTTTCTTTTGAAGCAGGCATGAATCAACTGGGCGGACAGGCGATGTTTCTATCATCACGCGATACTCAATTAGGCCGTGGCGAACCTATTGAAGACAGTGCGCGTGTTATCTCTAGCATGGTCGATGTAGTGATGATTCGCACCTTTGGTCATGACATTGTCGAGACATTTTCCAAATATTCCAAGGTACCTGTCATCAACGCACTCACAGATGATTTTCACCCCTGTCAGTTACTCGCAGATATGATGACCTATGTGGAGCATCGTGGCAGTATCGAAGGCAAAACAGTCGCTTACGTTGGCGATGGCAACAATATGTGTCATTCATGGATGAATGCAGCAAAGCAGTATGGCTTTCATCTCAATATTGCCTGCCCAAAAGGTTACGACCCCGATACAGAATTATCAAAAACATTAAGTAATCACATCACCGTTTTTCATGATATTAATGATGCAGTGAAAAACGTCGATTTGATCACAACCGATGTTTGGGCAAGCATGGGTCAAGAAGAAGAACAAAAAATTCGCGAGAAAGCATTTAAAGCCTTTAAAGTTGATTCAGCGGTGATGAAACTCGCCAATAATGATGCTATTTTCATGCATTGTTTACCCGCGCATCGCGAAGAAGAAGTTAGCGCAAACGTGATTGATGGGCCACAAAGCGTGGTGTGGGATGAAGCTGAAAATCGTCTTCATGCACAAAAAGCGTTATTGGAAGCGTTGGTAGTTGGACTCCCCAATCAGGTTAATTTGAAGAAAGCTTCATAGAAATATCCAGCCCCCTCTCCCTAACAGGGGGAGGGTTAGGGAGGGGTAGAAAGCTTGAAATACTACCATCTCTGAGATTCTACCCTCTCCCCAGCCCTCCCCCTGTTCTAATAGAAACTGGAGAGGGGAATTAAAAAGAAATAAA
>DQUJ01000266.1 GCA_015662325.1 Leucothrix mucor
AGCATACCTTGTTTGTTTTTCACATTTATTGCTAGGATAATTAGACTGTATAAGCCGAAGGTTTCGTCTTAAATTAATATATTTCGTAGGGACAGCTAATATAGGATTATACGGATGCTGTATAATTTAAGAAATAGACAGAGGCTGTCTCATAAACTGTTTAGGTGTCTGCGACGCAAATAATAATTCACAAGTATTAGCATAGGTAATTAAATGGAAGTTATTCTTTTTGAGACAGATAAGTTCAACCTAACAAAAGAAGGTGAGCACTTTATCAACCCAGGTTGTTTTGGTGAGGATTTTGCAAACTGGTTACAACCAAAACTTGAGGTACATAAAATTACTGTTTTAGACACTTATCAAGAAGATTGGGGTTGGGAAATATGGTGTAGTCATAACTCTCAGGATTATTATCTTGGGGTTGGTGGCGTACCAGACGCAACAAAAAGCACAGACTTTGGGGAATGGAGAGTAATGTTTACAAAAAAAAGAAAGCTCACTGAATCTTTATTAGGTAAAAATAAATTAGTAACATCTGAAAAGATTATTTCTATTGTAAAATCAATCCTTGAAAAGGAGAAATTTTCAAATATCTCTTTTGAAGATGAAAAAGGAAATAAAACATAACATAACAGGTTGCTTCATAAATGGACTTGCGTAAGCAGGTCTTCATCCTATCTAAAATAGGTTTAGGCTATGCATTAAATCAGTTGGAAAGTGATATTTTTACGGTGATAGATAAGAATATAGTGATTTCTGGATTATCGTTACGTTATAAGTTTTAAAAAATTAATTAAAGACCTGCCTTTAATGCGCGTTATACGTTTTTATCCCTAGTTTCTTTAGAATGCGCAAACAGCTTTTCCAGCCCATCGCCCTCTTCTGCGCTAATCATTTCACTCAAATCCGCTAAATCTTGCTGATAATCATTCAATGCCGCTAAAATTGCATCTTTATTTTCCAAACAAATATCGCGCCACATCACGGGATCACTCGATGCAATACGCGAGAAGCTTTTAAAACCGCCTGCGGCATAGTCAAACACGGCATCACCGTATTGTGATTTTGATAAGGTATTCACCAATGAATAGGCTAGCACATGCGGCAAATGACTGGTTGCGGCGAGTACATCATCGTGTTGTTTCACATCGAGAATCTCGACAATCGCGCCAGCGGTTTTCCACATTTCTTTTACGCGTTTAATCGCGTCGGTATTAGTTGTTTCTAAGGGTGTTAAGACGACTTTTTGATCATGATACAAATCGACTATTGCCGCTTCTACGCTACTTTTCTCACGACCTGCAATAGGATGAGCAGGTACAAAGTTATCTGTATTCTTTCCATCAAACGCATCTTTTACGGCTTTAACGACACTGCCTTTTGCACTACCGGCATCGGTAATAATCGCATTATCTTCGACATGATCTACAATAGTTTCTAGTACGGGTTTAATTGCACGTAATGGCACTGCCAATAAAATCATATCGGCGCCTTTTACTGCTTCTTTCGGATCAAGGGTAAAGCGATCTATCACGCCTAAATCGACGGCGCGTTGTAAATGATCGGTATTGCGACTGCAACCTACGATAGTTTCGCAGTAGCCTGCTTTTTTTAAAGCCAGTGCCAGCGAGCCACCGATTAAACCTACGCCGAAAATTGTGAGTTGTTTGATCATATTAAAACGGGTATCAAAAAAGACTTATTTTAACCACAGAGGACACAGTGAACACAGAGAAATTATTATTATTTTTCTTTTCTCTGCTGACTCTGTGCCCTCTGTGGTTAATAATCTTATGATTTACACGCCTAAAACCTTATCTAGTGCATCCAAACATTGCTGATTTTCTTCGGATGTCGATATAGTAATACGTAAATGATTGGGTAAACCGTAATTCGCAATCGGGCGTACAATCACGGCTTCACGCAACAGCGCATCATAGATAGGTGCGGCATCTTGCTCTAAGTCTATCGTAATAAAGTTGCCGACAGTGGGAATATAGTCCAGCTCACGCGATTGACAAGCTACTTGCCAAAATTGAATACCTTGGGAATTAATTTTTCGACAAGTTTTAAGGTGCTCTTGATCATCTAACGCCACAGTTGCTGCAATCAATGCAGGTGTATTTACATTAAATGGTTGGCGTACACGGTTAAGTAAATCCGCAATTTGTTCACTACACACGGCATAACCTACGCGTAAACCCGCAAGCGCATAGATTTTTGAAAAAGTGCGAGTAACAATTAAGTTTGGGTATTTATCCAACCATTGTAGGGTGTCGGGGTATTCGGTTTCTTCTACATATTCAAAATACGCTTCGTCTACGACGACAATCACATCATTAGGCACGCTTGCTATAAATGCATCAAGCTCGCTAGATTTCAACCATGTACCCGTTGGGTTATTTGGGTTTGCGATAAATATAACGCGGGTTTTATCTGTGATCAATGCCTGCATTGCCTGTAGGTCGTGACCATAAGGATTCTGTTCGTGATCAGTCGGCAGTGCCTTCGCTACTTTAGCGGTTGCGCCAACGGCTTTAATACTGATGGGGTAAACTGCAAATGCATATTCAGAATAAATGGCTTCGCGACCTTCGCATAAGAAAGCCCGCGCGATCATATCTAGAACATCGTTAGAACCGTTGCCCAAAGTGACTTGCTCCATAGACACGTCTAGTTTTTCGGATAACTTTTGTTTTAAAATAAAACCATTGCCATCGGGATATAAAGCCATTTGCAAACTAGGATCTTGCAACGCTTCAATCACTTTCGTACTTGGACCCATAGGGTTTTCGTTGGATGCAAGTTTTAGAATATTGCTAATGCCAAGTTCGCGTTCGAGTTCCTCGATTGGTTTACCAGGAAGATACGGTTGTAGTTCTTGAACGCCGGATACGGCTAATTTTTGGAAATCTATTGTCATTTTTAAATCTCCCCCAGCCCCTCTTTGTTAAAGAGGAGGGAAAAAACCATCTTTATTTTTTCAGTAAGAAAACAACAACAGCCTCCCCCTTTAACAAAGGGGGCTTGAGGGGGATTTATTCTACTTAGCATAGCTTACAAGATAGCCTTTGGGTAAGAACCTAACACCCTCAATAAATCCGCTTCTTTTTCCAAGTCAGCCAATGCTTTAGCCACCTTTTCATCTTGAATATGACCGTTAATATCCATGAAGAAATAGTATTCCCAATTAGCATTTTGTGAAGGTCGAGATTCAATTCGCGTCATATCCAAACCATTATCGGCTAATGGCGCAAGTAGATTATACAAAGCACCTGCGCGGTTTTTAGCAGAAATCATCAAGGTGGTTTTATCTACGCCACTAGGCGGAACATCTTGATTGCCTATCACTAAAAAACGGGTGGTATTATCTTTGCTGTCTTCAATATTGGCTTGCGCAATACTCAAACCATATATTTCTGCGGCAGTGACACCTGCAATCGCGGCGCCCTCTTTATCATTTTTTGCCCGAACCGCAGCTTCTGTATTACTAGAAACTGGAATACGCTCTACATTGGGTAAATTTACATCCAACCATTGGCGACATTGGGCTAAGGATTGTTGATGTGAATAAATGCGTTTTACATTTTTCCAGTCATCCTCTCCCCCGCCTTTTTGCGTTAACAGGTTTTGATGAATACGCAATTTCACTTCGCCACTGATTTTAAGCGGGGATTTCATAAATACATCTAATGTATAAGAGATCACGCCTTCGGTTGAGTTTTCTATGGGTACAACACCGTAATCGACTTTGCCATTTTCGACTTCGCGAAACACCTGCCCTATCGAGCTTAACGGTTCTATATTAACCGCATGACCAAAATGTTTATTAACCGCTTCTTGCGAAAACGTACCTTCTGGGCCAAGGAATGCCACATTAATGCATTGTTCAAGTGCCAAACAAGAAGATATTATTTCACGATAGATGCTTGTGATGCGTTCATCTGCCAATGGTCCTTGATTATTTTCTGCCATGCGCCGTAAAATTTGCGCTTCGCGTTCGGGACGATAAAAACACAAATCAGTTTCGCCCGCGGCGCGTTTGGTTTCGGCTACTTCTTCTGCGCAATTTGCACGCTGAGAGAGTAGATCTAAAACCTGATCGTCAATCGCATCAATGCGATCACGTATGGCTAATAGTTTTTTAGTGGTATCGGTCATTTATAATTGTACTGTCTGTAAGAGCGGGTTATGAAACTAAATTGTGAACTAGCTTATAATGCTAAGTTATATAATACGGAATTTTAGCATGCCTTCAATATTGGCTAATTCATTTTTCACACTGTCATCTAAATCTGCTTCAAGATCAAGTAACGTAACAGCAACATCATCGCGTGAATTATTCGCCATATGAATGATATTACAACACGCTTCGCCTAGAATATTTGAAACCTGCCCCACCATACCAGGGAGGTTTTGATGAATCATCGAAATTCTGACTGCGCCCGTACGCGGTAAATCAATCGCTGGCATATTAACAGAATTTAAAATTGTGCCATCTTCTAAATAATTACGTACTTCATTCGCCACCATAATGGCACAGTTCTCTTCAGCTTCGGCTGTCGATGCGCCTAGATGCGGTAAAGCAATAACGCGTTCTTTCCCTTTTAATAAGTTCGATGGAAAATCACAGACATAAGAATAAACTTTGCCTGTTTCCAACGCATCACAAACGTCTTCATCATTCACAATACCGTTACGTGCAAAGTTCATGATGACAACATTGTCCCTCATCATTTGTAAGCTTTCTGCATTTATCAGGTGTTTAGTTGCATCCACTAAAGGCACATGAAACGTAATAAAATCAGATTCTTGCAAGAGTTGATTTATGTCTCTTGCCTTGTTCACGCTGGCATCTAATTCCCACGCTTTATCAATAGAGATAAGCGGATCAAAACCGATCACATTCATGCCCAAAGCTCTTGCAGCGTTAGCTACCAACACGCCAATCGCTCCCAAACCAACAACGCCTAAGGTACGACCGGGTAATTCGAAACCGCCAAAATTCTTTTTACCGGCTTCAACTTGCTTCGTGATTTCATCATCACTACCTTCAAGATCACCTGCAAAATCACGCGCCTGCGTTAAATTACGACACGCCATTAACATGCCCGCAATCACTAATTCTTTAACTGCATTGGAATTTGCACCGGGTGCATTAAAAACAACTACCCCTTTATCTGACATTTTATCCAGCGGGATATTATTAACCCCTGCGCCTGCACGACCGACTGCTTTTAAGGAATCTGGGATTTCCATATCATGCATTTTAAATGATCGTAATAAGATACCATCGGGGTTTTCGGCCTCATCGGAGACGATGTATTTTGCAGCAGGTAACAGGCTTAGACCTTTGTCGGAAATATTGTTGAGTGTTTGAATTGAGTAAGTCATTTAATACCTTCTATTATGTAATTTTGCTATGTATTTGTACTTCTAAAAAGAACTTATAACCACTGATTCACACGGGATAAACACAGATATAACTTTACAAAATCTATCTGCG
>DQUJ01000216.1 GCA_015662325.1 Leucothrix mucor
AACGAGGGGATGCAGAACAACTGCCATTAGCAGGTAATATCTATGTGTTGACGGGCAGTTTGCAACAACTAAAACGTAATGATGCTAAAGCACAGCTTGAGGCGCTTGGGGCTAAAGTAAGCGGCAGCGTATCGAAAAAAACCACGGCGGTGTTTGCGGGAGAAAAAGCAGGTTCTAAATTAGCCAAAGCCGAAAATCTGGGGGTTACTGTTTATGGGGAGGAAGAACTGGTTGAAATCTTAAAAAATAGTAAATAGTTTGGTATTTGTGTAGATGGAAGCTTGACAGTTTCAAGTATCAGATTTAATATACGCGCCTCGTTGAGAGAGCTCTGTTGGCATGAGTTTCTTTATGACACGATTTGCGGGAATAGCTCAGCTGGTAGAGCACGACCTTGCCAAGGTCGGGGTCGGGAGTTCGAATCTCCTTTCCCGCTCCATATTTAGTAAGCTTGCGTTTTTGTTTTTAAAAAACGACAACTCAATCATGCAAGGACTTAGCATGTATTAAAAGTCGCTTAATTTAAGCGACTTTTTTTATGTCTGTTTTTTATTGTTGGATATTATAAGTGTAACGCATTATTTATCTACATCTTACCTTTCCTTAGTGAGAGACGTAGAATACCAGTGTTGTTGTTAATCTGCGTAATCTGTGGATAAGATTTATTTTAGATGTTTGTCTTTGGCATGCGTATTCAATAATCAAGTAATAATCTTATAACAAGGCACATACTCCGTTCCCGGCAATTTCATACGTTGCTGTTCGACAAATGATTTTAGCAGTGCATCCATCTGTTTCATGATTTCAGGATCACCTGAAATTTCAAATAAACCGTGTTTTTCGATAGAACGTATACCTTCATCTTTAACATTGCCTGCAACAATGCCAGAGAATGCACGACGCAGATCTGCGGCAAGCTCATGGGGTTTACGATCATTGTGTAGTTTTAAGCTACTCATATTTTCATGAGTAGGATCAAAAATTGTTTGAAAGTCTGTATCTATTTTTAAGAGCCAGTTAAAATAGTAAGCATCACTATTTTCTCGTCGGAAATCCCTGACTTTCTTCATTTGCTTTTTCATTCGTTTTGCTGTTTTTTCTGGGTCGCCAATTATTATTTCATAACGATCTTGAGCTGCTTTTCCCAAAGTAGCCGCAATGAAATTGTCGATTTGTTTAAAGTAGTTCTTTGATGATTCGGGCGCGCTAAAGATGAGCGGGAAGGGTAGGTGTTTATTTTCGGGGTGAAGTAATATACCCAAAATATATAAGATTTCTTCGCAGGTGCCTGCACCACCCGGGAACACAACAATGCCGTGACCCGTGCGCACAAAGGCTTCTAGGCGTTTTTCTATATCGGGCAAAATAACTAGATCGTTGACAATCGGGTTGGGTGATTCTGCGGCAATAATGCCCGGTTCAGTTATGCCAAGGTATTGGCCGTCTTGGATTCGTTGTTTTCCGTGTCCAAAGGTAGCTCCCTTCATGGGGCCTTTCATAGCGCCAGGCCCACAACCTGTGCAAATATTGAGTTCGCGTAAACCGAGTTGATAACCCACTTCTTTGGTGTAAAGGTATTCCGTTCTCGAGATAGAATGCCCGCCCCAGCAAACAATTAATTTAGGATCGGAATTGGGTCGTAAAATACCTGCATTTCGCATGATATGAAAAACAGAATTGGTAATGCCATCGCTAGTGTCGAGATCAAATTTTGGGTTATTAATAATGGTATCGTAGGAATACACTATATCTCGCAATACAGAGAATAGATGTTCGTTAATACCTTTTATCATTTTGCCGTCAACAAAGGCGCTGGCAGGCGCTCCTTTGAGTTCTAGCTTGATGCCGCGTTCTTGTTGGATGACGCGAATATCAAATGATTTGTGACGTTCCAAAAGTTCTTTTGCATCATCGGTGTAATTACCATGGCTTAATACTGCCAAGGAACAATTACGGAAAAGCGAATAAAGCCCGCCTTGTGTGCGATCTAATAATTTACTGACTTCTAGTTTAGACAGGATTTCAAGGTGTGCGGTAGGTGTGATGCGTGCATCAATGAGTTCTTCTTTCATTATTATGTATTCTTTAATTGGTTAGTTTTTATTTGAGACCTTGAATCCGTTATATCTCATGTACTAAAGGTCTCGTACATAGGTCTCAACTTTGGTCTTAAATTAGGGTGTCAAAATCAGGTATTGAATTATGATGTGCTTAATTCACGATGTTGAATAATAATACTACTACTTTCTTTATTGTTCTGTCGAAAATAAGCGGCTAACTTTTCAACCAAATAGACGGAGCGATGGTGGCCTCCAGTGCAACCGATAGAGACTGTTAAATAGGCACGTTGGTTTTCTATAAAGTGTGGAATCCAGTGTTCTAGTATTTGGCTAAGGTCTGTTTCCATTTGTTTCACCAAGTCTTGCGAGCCAAGCCATTCGATTACGGGTATTTCTAAACCTGTATGTGCGCGCAACTCTGGTACCCAGTAAGGGTTGGGCAAGCAGCGTACATCGAATAAGTAGTCGGAATCTCTGGGTGTTCCGTACTTAAAACCAAAGGATTGGAATACGATAGATAAGGGTTGGTGTTGAGTGTTACAAATTCTATCTTTGATTAAAGCGGCTAATTTATAAATATCCATCGTGCTGGTATCTATTTGTAAATCAGCGATCTCTCTTACGGGCGCAAGGACTTCGTACTCTTGTAGTATTGCTTCGCGCAGAGTAGTGGTGGCATCGGAAAGCGGGTGTTTACGACGTGTTTCATCATAACGTTTAATTAATGCCGATTTTCCTGCATAGAGATAAATAATATCGGTTTTGAATTTTTCTTTCAATGAAGAGACGGTTTCAGGAAACGTGGCAAGGTGTTTCTTTCCCCCGCGAACATCAATGCCAATGGCTATTTTATCTCTTTTTAGAAGGCGTTCTGTTTTAAATACTTCTTCCAGAAACTCTAGCGGTAGGTTGTCGATACAATAATAACCTTGATCTTCTAATGTGGCTAAGGCTTGTGATTTACCGCTTCCTGACATTCCACTTATAATTACAACGTGCATTAAGAACTTACCTTTTCTGGTTTTGTTTGATCTGGTTGGGTTTGAAGTTCAGAAGAAAAAATATCTTCAAAAAAATCAATTAATATTTGAGGGTTTTTATGTTCGGATATGTCTTCAATAATAGACTGTTTTGCGAGTGTGAAATTAATTTTTTTTAATACTTTAGCGTATTTTTCTAATTCTTTTTCGGGCAGTAAAAAAGCTAAAAATAATCGGGTTGGTTTTCTGTCGGGCGAATCAAGTGGAATGCCTTTTTTTAAAAAAACTAATGCTACTCGGGGTCGGGTAATATGAATACTTGCACGAGGTACAGCCGTGCCATTGTTAAGAACGGTGTTGCCGAGTTTTTCTCGTGCGATAAGCGCATCGAAAACTTCATTCTTAGACACGTTTTTTTGCCCTGATGTGAGTAACTCTGACAAAATTTCGAAGACGCGTTTTTTACTGTCACTTTTTTTTATGAATTTTACTCTTTCTGGAATAAGTAAGGGTGGGTGTTTTTTGGTGGCTTTATTTGGTTTTGATTTCGTTTGTGACTGTGTTTGGGTAAGGGGTTCTGAAGCAGTGCTAGATGAAGGGGTAGTCATAGGATTTATTATTATGCTAAAGAACGTTCAATGGATGCCTCGAAATAACTAAAAAGGCGTTATATTATTAAGATTAACAATATAATGGACAAGCTATCCAGAGTCTAGAGGCTTCTTTACTCATTGGCTAAAATAGAGTCTTAGCTAGATTAATGAGTAAAGAAATCCTGCTTTTATAAATCAGACAACCTGATCTATAACTTCATTACGATGACTACCTTCGCTACGATGGTGGCTACGTATTTTTTCTTTGTGTTTAAGGATCTGTCTATCAAGTTTGTCGGCGAGTAAATCAATTGCCGCATACATGTCATGCCCCGTTGCTTCTGCAAAAATATGATTGCCACTGACATTCAACGATGCCTCGGCTTTATTACTGTGTTTTTGCACTTCTAGAATGACATGGATATTGAGCACTTGGTCGAAATGTCGTTTTAATCGCGTTACCTTATCTTTAATATAATCGTTAAGTAACGGTGTTACGTCTACATGATGACCAGTAATATCTAATTGCATATTATTCACTCCTTTTCTTGGTTAAACGAGTATCAGAAAGCCCTCTTCAACTCGCGTGTGATGCACCTTTTATTTTCATGCAAATACCTTTCTATCATGAGAAGAGGGTATCGCAAGTGCTTCACGATATTTCGCGACGGTACGTCGCGCTACGTTGATTCCCCGCTCTTTGAGCAGGTTAGTCAATTTGTTATCACTCAGAGGTTTATCTGGGTGTTCTTCAGCGATGAGTTTTTTGATCATGGCGCGGATTGCGGTGGCAGAACATTCGCCACCCGTTTCTGTGCCCACATGGCTGGAGAAGAAATATTTGAATTCATATACACCGCGTGGCGTATGCATGTATTTGCGTGTGGTGACACGAGAGATGGTAGATTCATGTAAGC
>DQUJ01000085.1 GCA_015662325.1 Leucothrix mucor
CCTTTTAAAGTGCTAGATTGATTTATCTGATCAATGACGTTAGCTACTGCTGTACTCATGATGCCCCCCCCCCTAAAAACCATTAAAGACACATCGAATTATTCCATATTTATTTCACATAATCAATTTATGAAATACTTATGCAACTTATTCTGATAAGCAAAGAATAACCGTAAAGAATAACAACTTAACTACATTCTATAACAACAAATAGCGTAGAATACGGCTCTTTAAAACACACAAACAAAAGTAACTAACATTGAAATATAAAGATCCCCATCAAAAACGTGAAGCAAAAAAGTACGGCCGCCCTATTCCTAGCCGTGAACTCATTCTTGAAGTCATGGAAAAAAACGGTAAGCCGATTGGCTTTCGAGAGCTAGCAGAGAAACTCGGGGTGGATGACCCGCAAGATCGCGACCCAATGAAATATCGCTTACGTGCAATGGAACGTGATGGGCAGATTTTATTTAATCGCAGTAAAAAATACCTTCCCGTCAGCAAAGCAGACTTAGTTGCAGGACGTGTACAAGGACATCCTGATGGCTTTGGCTTTTTAATCCCTGATGATGGCTCTGATGATTTATTTTTACACGGCAAACAAATGCGCAAGCTACTCCACGGTGATCGTGCATTAGCCAGCGTATCGGGGCTTGATCGTAGAGGTCGTCGTGAAGGCGCAATTGTAGAAGTACTAGAACATAATACAGAATCGGTTGTCGGTCGTTATTTTGTAGAAAGTGGTGTTGGTTTTGTCACACCCGATAATTCACGTATTACTCAAGACATTGTTATCCCTAGCGAAAACAGTGGCGATGCCACAGACGGACAAATCGTTGTTGCGCGCATTATCGAACACCCTACTTCACGCCATCAACCCATTGGTAAAATTACCGAAACTCTCGGCGATCACATGGCGCCTGGAATGGAAATCGACATTGCATTACGTTCGTACGATTTACCGCATGTTTGGCCTGCTGATACCATAAAAGAAAGTGATGCATTAAACGATGAAGTCTTAGAAGAAGACAAGAAAAACCGCGTTGATTTGCGCAACATGCCGTTAGTGACTATCGACGGTGAAGATTCGCGCGATTTTGATGATGCGGTTTATTGTGAAAAAGATAGCAAAGGCAACTGGAAACTTACCGTTGCAATTGCCGATGTTTCTCATTACGTTCCTGTCGGTACGGCGCTGGATAAAGAAGCATGGAATCGTGCTACTTCTGTTTACTTCCCTGCGGAAGTTATCCCGATGTTGCCAGAGAAAATATCCAACGGGCTTTGTTCGTTAAACCCTGCGGTAGATCGCTTGTGTATGGTCTGTGAAGCCACAATTGACTCACAAGGTGAAGTGATTGATTATCAGTTTATGAGTGCCGTAATGCACTCTGCCGCGCGCCTAACCTATACCAAAATGGCAGCAATGGTCGTTGATAAAGATGCTGATCTTCGTAATGAATATTCCGATATTATCAATCATCTGGATGATCTTTACACGCTCTATCACATCTTGAAAAAAGCGCGCGCTAAACGCGGTTCAATAGATTTTGAAACCACCGAAACGCAAATTATCTTCGGCGAAGATCGAAAAATAGAAAATATTAAACCCACTGTACGCAACGATGCACATAAGCTAATCGAAGAATGCATGGTGACCGCGAACATGTGTGCCGCACGTTTCTTAAAGAAACATAAAGTGCCTGCATTACACCGTGTTCACGATGGACCTAATACAGAAAAACTGGCTAAGGTACATGAGTTTTTAGGTGGCCTAGGTTTAAACTTGGGTGGCGGTGATAAGCCACAACCAAAAGATTATTCAACACTGTTAACCAGTATTAAAGATCGACCCGATGCCCATTTAATTCAAACCGTGATGCTACGCTCGATGAGTCGTGCGCAATATGCTCCAACAGACCCAGAAGACCCGACAAAAACGCGTCACTTTGGTTTATCTCGAGAAGATTATGCGCATTTCACATCACCGATTCGTCGTTATCCTGATCTATTAGTGCATCGTGCGATTCGTCATATTATCAACAATACATCTGCACCCGGCGCTAAAAAACCAAAACTTCTGCAACGCGCCATTCAAAAAGTAACCAAACGATCACTCGCCAAAAGTTACACTTACAATTACGCAGAAATGAAAGCGCTCGGCGAACACTGTTCTCAATGCGAACAACGCGCAGACGATGCCAGCCGCGATGTTATGGCGTGGTTAAAAGCCGAATACATGCAAGACAAAGTCGGTGAAACCTTCCAAGGTGTTATCGCTACGGTAACGAGTTTTGGGTTGTTTGTAGAGCTTAACGATATTTATGTAGAAGGCTTAGTACACGTTACCGCACTTAAAAGTGATTACTATCATTTCGATGCCGCCAAACACATGATGAAAGGCGAGAACTCGGGCCAGAATTATCGCTTAGGCGACACCATTGAAATTCAAGTGGCACGTGTTGATTTAGATGATCGCAAGATTGATTTTGTACTACCTGATTCAGGTGATGGTTCTGATGACAACCACCGGAAACCACGTAAAAAGAAAAATAATAAAAATTACAAAGGTAAAAAAGGGAAAGGCGAATATAAAGGCAAAAAGCCAAGATCAAAGAAAAAGAACTAGACCAATTTGCCACGGAATCCACAGAAAACACGGAAGGTTTAATTATCTTCCGTGTTATTCCGTGGCGAAAATTATTATGAGAATTACATGAAAACGCTAATAACCGGTATTCACGCCGTAGAGTCTGCGCTCAAAAATGATGCGGATAATATCAGCCAAGTTTGGATTGCTGAAAACAAACGTAATCAACGCGTAAAAGAGCTGATTAACCACGCCCAAAAACGGGGCTTAATTTCCCATCGTGCGGATATGAAAATGCTAGATAAACTAGCAAAGACGCGTCAACATCAAGGTGTGGTCGCCGAATACAATGCGCCAGAAAGCTATACAGAAGATGATCTTCTTGATCTTTTAGACAAGCTAACAACTACCCCTTTATTGCTAGTACTTGATGGCATAACCGATCCGCATAACCTTGGCGCGTGTTTGCGTACCGCAGAAGGCGCTGGCGTTCATGCCGTAATCGCTCCTAAAGATAATGCGGTGGGTTTAACACCTGCTGCCAGAAAAGTCGCATCGGGCGCAGCCGAAACTGTACCCTTCGTACAAGTCACTAACCTTGTTCGTACTATGGAAAAAATCAAAAAACTCGGCATTTGGTTTATCGGTACTAGCGATAAAACCACGGGCGATTTATATACACAGAACTTTAAAGTGCCTACCGCTATCGTTATGGGCGCAGAAGGCAAAGGCTTGCGCCGATTAACCGAAGAACATTGTGATGAATTGATTTCTATCCCGATGGCTGGGCAAGTTTCGAGCTTGAATGTATCCGTCGCGACGGGGGTTTGTTTATACGAAGTGGTCAGGCAACGCCAAAAATAACAAATGATATTTTTGTAATATATTTATCATAAAACAAGAATTGACCTATAAATAAAGCACCTGATACTATTCCCCCCATCTTGTTATAAACAAAATCAACTTGGAATTATCAAATGGCATTTCGCACTCTATTATTATTGGCTCTAACCATATTTCTTACCGCTTGTAATATAAGCGGTCATGGCTTAAAGGGACCTTTCTTGGATGGTTCTAAAGTTACGATATCCCCTTTAAACAATCAGTCTATCTCTGATAATAGTCGAACAATTACAACAAATTCACAAAACAATAATGGATACTATCAATTCAACCGGGTTAATTGGGAGGGCTGGACAGAAATCAATATTGAAGGTCAGTTCATCAATGAATTCAATGGATTAAAGAGCGATAACTCAATTTTATTGAAAGCCATTACCAATAAAACAACACCCTATCATCATGCAAACGTCAATCTTTTTTCACATCTCGCAACAGCACGAATACAAAAACTTGCGTCAACTGGAAGTAAC
>DQUJ01000094.1 GCA_015662325.1 Leucothrix mucor
ACCATGTGGCTTTAATGCATCAATAATGGCAGGGAATAAATCACGATATAAAAAATAGCTCACCACAATTACATCGTATTGTTTTTCTAATAAGCCTTGTGATTCAATATCTCTTAAATGACAATTAACTGCTAGGTCGTTCTGAGCGGCATATTTTTTTAATTTGTCTAGCACCACAGGCGAAATATCCACCGCATCTACCTGTAAATTTGATGATTTCAAACGCGCAAGAAATAAAGCATTTCCACCCCGCCCGCAAGCCAAATCAAGCGCATCACCTTTTTTGGGTAACAAGTATTCATTTTCTATCAATACTTGCGCAGGTACAGCGCTTGCAATATCTGCATCTTGATACGCTTCATTCCACTTTTTTAGTTTATTCGCCATCGCTTATCTTCGCCAAAACGCAGGGGTTAATACAACCAATAGAGTAAAAATTTCCAAGCGCCCCAACAGCATTAGCAAGCACAATACCCATTTAGAAAAATCACCAATATCTTTATAGTTGCTTGCTACTTCACCCAGCCCTGGGCCCAAATTATTCAAAGTAGCGGCTACAGCAGAAAAAGCGGTCACCTGATCCATTTCTGTTGCCATTAAGACCAACATAAAAAATACAAAAACGGCGATATAAACAGAGAAGAAACCCCACACCGCTTGTATTACATCTCGCTCTACAGGTTTACGATTAAGTTTTACCGCAATGCGTGCATTAGGATGAATTAAGCGCATCACCTCTCGCCAGCCCTGTTTAAATAACAGCAGGACTCTAACGACTTTCATGCCACCGCCAGTAGAGCCTGCACAGCCTCCTACAAAACTAGCAAACACTAATAAAACAGGTAAGAAGCCAGGCCAATGGCTATAGTCTGTTGTCGTAAACCCTGTGGTGGTAGCGATAGAAACCACCTGAAAAATCGCATGAAAATAAGATTCCGAAAGACTGCCGTACACATGCATGAAATAGAGATAAGCCAATACAACTAGTGTTAAAACAATCATCAAAATCGCGTATAAACGAAACTCCGAATCACGATGATAAGTACCCAAACTCATCGAACGCCAAGCCATAAAATGTAAACTAAAGTTAGCCCCCGACAACAGCATAAATACAACGGCGACTAATTCAACTATATGGCTGGAAAAATACCCCATGCTAGCATCATGAGTAGAAAAACCGCCAATGGCGATCGTGGAGAAACTATGAGTAATCGCATCAAATACATCCATGCCTGCAAAGTAATAGGCTATTGCACAAAGAACCGTAAACGAAACATAGATAATCCACAGCAATTTAGCCGTGCCTTTTATACGTGGAGTGAGTTTAGAGTCCTTTACAGGCCCCGGTGTTTCAGCACGGTACAGCTGAATCCCACCAATGCCGAGCATAGGTAAGATTGCCACTGCCAAGACGATAATACCCATGCCGCCTAGCCATTGTAATTGCTGGCGATAAAATAAAATGGAGCGTGGCAGATCATCTAAACCCACAATCACCGTTGCGCCCGTGGTTGTCAGCCCAGAAATTGATTCGAATACGGCATCGACAAACGATATTTGTAATTCATTCGAGAACATTAAGGGCGCAGATCCAGAAACCCCCAATACGACCCAAAACAAAACAACGACCAAGAAACCTTCGCGCAAACGTAATTCTCTTTTTTGATTACGCACCGGAAACCACATCACGCCACCGACAATCAGCAATAACAAAAAGCCCTTTATGAAAGGTGAAAGAGAAATATCATCATAGATCCAGCCCACCAGAACAGGTGGCAACATGGTAAAACTAAAAACAACCAATAATAAACCAAGAATTCTTTGTATGACAAATAGTTGCATAATAAATGGGTTAGATGTACCCAACGCCCACTTGGAACATTTTTTCGATAGCAGGCACATAACGTTTATCAGCAAGAAAAAGAATCACATGATCATTCTCTTCTATAACCATTTCTTGATGCGGCATAATCACTTTTTCATCACGTACTATCGCACCAATCGTTGCACCTGGCGGTAGTTTTAAATCCACTCTTTTTCTGCCTACCACACGAGAATTTTTCTTATCACCATGCGCGATAACTTCAATGACTTCTGCCGCGCCTTTGCGCAATGAGTGCACTGAAACAATATCGCCACTGCGCACATGCGTTAATAATGCACCAATGGTTATTTGTTGTGGCGACACCGCCATATCAATGTTGGCGCTTTCAACTAGATCAACATAACCGGCACGATTCACCAGTGATAATACTTTTCGAGCGCCTAATCTTTTTGCCAGCATTGCAGATAAGATATTAGCTTCATCATCATTAGTTAGCGCACAAAAAATGTCGACGCTATCAATGTTTTCTTCAAGCAATAAAGCCTCATCAGCAGCATCACCCTCTAACACAATGGCTTTATTCAGTGTTTCTGCCAGTTTTGTCGCTATATCTGCATCCTTTTCAATAATTTTAACTTGTGAACGAGATTCTTCCAATGCCGTTGCAAGTCGTCTACCGACACTTCCTCCGCCTGCGATCATCACACGTTTATACGGTTTATCCACGCTTCGTAATTCGCTAACAATGGCGCGAATATGTTGTGCACTGGCAATTACAAAAATCTCATCATTCGCTTCAATGATGGTATTGCCACTAGGGATAATAGC
>DQUJ01000040.1 GCA_015662325.1 Leucothrix mucor
ATCGGTCATAAGCAGTTTATTTTAATGGGTTTATCCCAGAGTGTTTGCATGGTTTGGTGATGTTGTTGTCTATCACTTGAATTATAAAAATCGATTCTCACTTTATCAGTTTTTTGATAATTAATTAATTGGTTTTTCTCAAGTACGCGTTTAAGTTGAGAAGCCACAGGGCGACCTGTTTCAAGTATTTCAATATGGTTGCCAGTAATTTTGCGAATAGCGGGGAGCAAGAATGGATAATGCGTACAACCTAAGATTAATGCATCTGCACCCTGTGCTAACAATGGCTCAATGTATTGCTTGAGTAAAGCATCGGTTGTTTCACTGTTTAAATCGCCGTGCTCAACCTGTTCTACTAAACCAGGGCAGGCTTGCGCCAGCACTTTCTTATCGTTAGCGTAACGTTCGGTTAAACCGAGTAAGCGTTCACTGTTTATGGTGCGTTGAGTCGCTAATACACCAATTACGCCACTTTTACTTAATTCTGCGGCAGGCTTAATCGCTGGCTCCATGCCAATCACATCAATAGCCAGCGTATCACGCAATACAGAAGCCGCTTCCGCAGTTGCCGTATTACAGGCGATAACAATTGCTTTAGCGTGTTGATCTAATAAGAAGTCTGCGATGAACTGAGAGCGATCACGCACATGTTCGGCGCTACGATCACCATAGGGTGCATGCGCAGAATCACCCACATAAATTAAGTCTTCGTGTGGCAATAAACGGTGGATTTCCTGTAAAACAGAAAGTCCACCGATACCTGAATCGAACACCCCGATGGGGTTGTTGTTACCGTTATTTGTAGACATCTATAAACGGATTAGTATGATTCGTGAGTTGCGCTATTAGTTACGTTACCGTTTATTTAGCGACCGCGCAAATACGAAATCATCGCATTATACTTTGCAGAACGTCCGCCAGGCTTATCCAACATAGGGAATATGTTACGGTCATTCATTGCCGAGATGCCGTTAAAGTGCATTAACATGCCGCCGCCCGCACGATTCCAAGCGTTTAAAAACTTAAGGTACGCAGTGCCCATTTGAGGGTGACGATTCGCTTTTGCGAATAAGCTACGCACTTTTGGGTCGTGAATTACGTGGGGACGATCAACACGTAATAAGTGTTGTCCGCCTTCATAGGCTAATAATTTAACGCCGTATTTGCGCGCAAGTGCAACGTTCTTTACAACACGATCTTGAATCGCATTTTCAATTGCGCCACCTTTATAATTATCTTTAGCTAAGCCACCATTTAAGATTTCACGGAACAGCTGATTAACACCGCCTTTTCCTTGGCGCGCCCAACGTTTAACGAGAGGACGGTTTTCGATACGTGCAATGTAATCACCAAAGTAGGGTGCAACCGCATACGCATCAAAGTGTTTATAACAATCACCACCTGCCAATGGACAGGTCATTAACTCTTCACCCATTTTAGGTGCCGAACCATAGGCAGAAACCACACAAACCACGTTTCTGCGTTGACCGCCGAAGGTTTGTTTCCAGATATTACACATCTCTTTACTGCGTTTAGCATTGTAATTTAAGGCTAAGTATAGGCGACGTGTTCCCGGGTTTTTGATTTCGGTCTTACCGCGAGGCCATAACTTTAAGCCTTGTTGAGAGGCATAGTGTGTTGCAGGGTACATCGAGTTCCATACTTCGTTAGAATATTCAACATACACTTTTTGACCGGGTTTTAAACGTTGTTTAACGGTTTGTGCAAACCTGCGCATAAAGCTATCGGTTGCCATGTGTGGCATCGAAAACCAAGGTGCGGCGTGTGCGGTATTGGCAAGATCTGTCATGGTTTCAACGGGTACACCTGCATTACCATTGTAAAAAGCAGATTGCGGTGTAGTACGGTCACGCCAGTTTTTTATAATCGTATCTTTGGTGTTTTGCCAAGGCATAAAACGAATCGAATTAAACGGGCGGACACTGCGAATGTAATCAGGGTTAAATTTTTGACGCTTATAAATACCTGCGTATTTTTTAGGGATGACTTTAATATTACGAATATAATTACGTGGATTTATACGCGTAATATGGATACGCAAATTACGTTTTGCTGTCTTTAAATTAAAGTCCACGCGACCTTTTCTTTGTTGAATAATATCAACATCACCGAGCACTTTTAAATCTGCATCACCTTCGTAGGTCATAAAGTATTGGCCAGTGGGGAAGTTGTCGGGCATATCCCAAATGGCAGAAATAGAGGTAAACACAGGGCGTTCGCCACGAGCGGGTAAACGCGTAGGCCAACCATTAGCATCGACACTGACTTTGTCAGATTCTTTCGTATTAAATGAAGTCTTACGGGTACAACCGGGGTCGATAGGGCGATTACGTTGCCAATCAAATTCACAGGCGGTAATCCAACCGCGTGAAATCTTAAAAATATCAATAAAAGGGTTTGAAGAAGCGATGCTGTGTAAGCCACTGGTGTTATAACCTAAACGATTACCGGGGTTTGCAGACGCGGTGGATAGGGTGAAACTACTGATTAATGCGCTTACAAAAACACCGAGTGATAGCGTCTTTAGAGTTGACGTTTTAAATAGGACGTTTGGTAGTGGCATCCTTGCCGAGCGAGTTACATTTTTTATAATGGTATTAATAACGTCCTTCATGTTATTTCCTCATTTCTTTGATTTCATTATGTTTTTATGGGTTTGCGGTGTTGAACTGTTAATTGTTTGTCGCTAAGTTTATACTTTTCATCAACTTCTTGCACTAATTTAATGAGAAACCAATGATTCTAGAATCAACCATTACCTGTCCCGAATGTGGCTTTAAAAAACGAGAAGAAATGCCAGCAAACACCTGCCAAACGTTTTGGCGTTGTAAACAATGCAAAAAACAAACTAAAGCAATAAAAGGTGAATGCTGTGTGTATTGTTCTTATGGAGATTACCCATGCCCAAACGCGCAAATGGTAGGGGCATCTTGTTGTGGACGTGATTGAAAAAATAGTGACTATGTCATTATGCGGGATTGTCTTAAATGTAATTATGTAGGTGGGAAAGCATTGTAATGTTAAATAATCAGGCCTTATAAAATATCAGCAGGTGACCTTACCGCGACGCCTGGTTTATTTAATACATGCGTATAAATCATCGTTGTAGCAACATCAGAATGGCCCAGTAATTCTTGAACAGTACGTATATCATAGCCTGCCTCCAACAAGTGTGTAGCAAAAGAGTGGCGTAGCACATGGCAGTGTATGCGTTTATTAATATCCGCCTTTTGACCGGCTGTTCTAACCACTTTTTGTAATGTTGTTTCATGCAAGTGATGGCGACGAGTCTTTCCTGAGCGCTGATCAGTAGCAATACGACTTGCGGGAAATAAAAACTGCCACTTTAGCTCTTTACCTGCATTGGGAAATTTACGTTCGATTGCATAGGGTAAATAGACACCGTCTATTTTTAACGCAAGATCAGCTTGATGGGTTTGTTCAACCTCTTTAATTTGTTCGCGCAGCGATGAAATAAAGCGCTGAGGTAAAGGTACAACACGATCTTTAAAGCCTTTTCCATTTCGAACCATTATTTGTTGGTAATCAAAGTCAATGTCTTGTACACGTAGCCGAATACATTCCATAAGACGTAAACCTGAACCATACAACAAGCCCACCATCAAAAAATGTTTTGGGTAGGAGATTTGCTCAAAAAAAGTTTTTATTTCTTGTTTTGAAAGTACCACAGGTAGACGCTGTATGGATTTAGATTTTACAAAGTCACCAATATTGCCCAGTTCTCTCTCAAGCCCAAATTTGAATAAAAATGCAATGGAATTGAGTGCAAGTTTTTGTGTGTTAGGTGAAACTTTTCGTTCAATTGCAAGGTACTCAAGATACTGACGCACATGGATTTCAGAAATAAGAGTATTAGTCTCTAGCTTTGTATAGAACCATAAAAACCGAACTATCCACAATAAATACGTACTTTCTGTTCTTTTAGAGTAATTTCTAACCCGTAAAACACGCACAATATTTGTCAATAAGACACTATACTCTTTACGAATATCCTTATTAAACTTTTCAACTCTCTTCTCAATTAAATCATCTATATCCAACGCTTCAATCTGCACTAAATGATGCCTAGGCTTATAAGCGACCTCATGCTGGAAAGAACGCCAATCAATATCTTCAATATAAGAGCGATGAAGAATATCCCGCAAAAATAAACGGATAGCATCTACCGATTGGTTTATCTGCCAATCTTCAAGTGCCTTTACATTAGTAAGTGAATTTAAATAAGTAACAACTCGATCTACAGTTAACGCTTCAACAGATGTGTTTTTAGCTTTACTTAAAAAGCGATGAACATGATTCCTATAATAAGGAAATAATTCTGGGTTGATATTTTTAGCTTTAAGGCTTTGTGAAAACCGCGACCAAATAGATTTATTATTTAATAAGTCATGCAGAAGCTGACTATTCATAGTAGTATCCCCTCTCAAGGAGAACAAAAAGCGAACTTCTATGCTAACTGAATTAGACAGAAACCGCTATAACAGAATTAGGTAGTACTGACTAAATTCTCACCATATTCTGTAAATGACGGTATACTGGGCTAAATAGCAATAACGAGATAGCTTGAAATAGATATGCTACCTTAACTAGAATATATAGAAGCTGTCTAATAAACTGTTA
>DQUJ01000146.1 GCA_015662325.1 Leucothrix mucor
AAAAAAGCCTGTAATAAAAGCGCCACATTAATGGCAGGATTAGCAAAAGAAAGTGAGGAAATCTTGGGTGAAAAACAACGGTGGTCGAGGTTATAAGCACGTTAGAATGTATCGTAGCAGTTGTGGCGCACTTTCTAGTATCCAGCTTGTGATCCAAGATAAAGGCGGTAAAGCGATGTGTACTAGCGCAGGTAAGGCAGACGCTAAAAAAATGAATTTTGGAACAGACTATTTAATGCATGCAAGTGATAAAAACTGGGCATGCATGGGTGCAGGTTCTTTTGGTTGTGGTGCAATGGGCGCAATGATGAGTGGAAAACTTAAGTTTCAAGGTTCAAAAGTGGAAGCAATGTCAGGAATGGGGCCTTTGGTGTATTTTTGAAAATTGCAGGAAAAACGCCGGGTGTAAAAACTAGCTGTCCGAAATAGTCTAAAAATTAATTATTTTAGAGTTAATGAACCCCGTCTTTGAGATCTTTGCACGAGAGAATGGTGAGAGTAAAATTGCGTGATTTCTCCTTTTTTTCTTAAAGCTCAGGGAGATTTTAAGCATTTTTAATCCGTCATATCTCTCGTGCAAAAGTCTCTTTATATTAAGGTGCGGGCTTTATTGTTTCTGAAATATTGGTTTGTATTTTAAAACGGATGTTTGTTACACGCTTTAAGCGTATTTGTCATCAACATCGCAACGGTCATTGGGCCGACACCTCCTGGGACGGGTGTAATCCATCCCGCGCGTTCTGCCGCTTTATCAAACTCTACATCGCCTGCGAGTTTTCCATTTTCAAGGCGGTTTACGCCTACATCAATAACAGTAGAGCCCGGTTTAATCCAATCCCCTTTTACTAAGCCAGCTTTACCAACAGCAACCACGACAATATCGGCTTGGCCTACTAATTCGGGCGTATTCTTTGTAAAGCGATGACAAACTGTTACGGTGCAGCCTGCAAGTAATAGTTCTAGCATCATCGGTCGTCCGACAATATTTGATGCGCCTACAATCACAGCATGTTTGCCGAAAAAAGTCTCATCAATGGATTCAAGTAAGCGAATCACGCCAAAAGGTGTGCAAGGGCGTAGACCCGGAATACGCAATGCTAAACGGCCGACATTAACAGGGTGAAAACCATCAACATCTTTATCGGGATGGATTTGTTCAATAATTAATGATGAATCCAAATGATCGGGCAAAGGGAGTTGAACGAGAATACCATCAATATTTGTATCCTTATTAAGCTCGTCGATTAATGTAACTAATTCGTGTTGTGTGGTTTCTGTAGGAAGATCATATGAGCGAGAGTAAATGCCGACTTCATCACAGGCTTTGCGTTTATGACCAACATAAACTTGCGAAGCAGCATCACATCCAATGAGGATGACGGCAAGACCGGGGGGGCGTTTTCCATCCTTAATGCGTTGTTCTACTAGCTGTTTTACTTCGGCACGAACGTCTGCTGATACTTTTTTTCCGTCAATAATTTTGGCTGGCATAATAAAGGTGT